>CANCMM010000029.1:0-10811 GCA_947379335.1 Alphaproteobacteria bacterium
CCGCTGGTGGAAAAGCAGATCCCCGACACCATGGCGGCGCGCGGGTTGACGCGCGAACAGGTGATCAACGACGTACTGCTCACCGCCCAGCCCACCAAGCAATTCGTGACGGTGGACGAAATCGCGGCGCTGGCTTTGTACCTGGCGGGCGACATGGCGCGGTCGATCACTGGTGCGATCATCAGCATTGATGGTGGATGGACCGCCGCCTGAGGCTGCGCCCTTCGCTTGCGCTCAGGGCATTGTCCATACGCTGTCGCTATGGACCTCTCGCAGGTCCGCCGGACCTGCTCATCCGCTGCGCGGACTGCTCCTCATGGACCGCCGCTTAAGCAACCGCCCGTCAATCGCCGCCAAGCCCAGGGCGATGACCGCCATGCCGGACAGCGCCTGCGCCGTCACGCTTTCGTGCAGGAACACCGCACCCAGCATCAGCGCGATGATGGGAATGAGCAGGGTCACCAGCGAGATGTAAGTGACGCCCACGCTCGCCACCATCTTGAAATAGATGAAATAGGCCAGCGCGGTATTGATCAGCGCGATCGCCAGCAGCGACGCCCAGACCGGCCAGCCAGGCACCGGCAAAGTCCAGGGATGATCGGCCAGCAGGGACAAGGGCAACAACAGGATCGCGCCGCCGGTGATCTGCCCAGTCGCGGCCTGCATCGGCGGAAAATCCTTGAAGCGGCGGCTATAGACGCCGCCAAAGCCATAGGCGCAGGAGGCGCCGATGACCGCCGCGGCGCCCCAGATATAGCTGGCGCCGGCGAACGCATCGCGCCCCACCAGCACCACCACGCCGACAATGCCCAGCACGATGCCGGCGATCTTGGCCCATGACAGCTTCTCGTCATCGGTGCCGAAATGCGCCACCGCCACCATGAAGATCGGCGTGGTGGCGTTGAGGATCGAGGCCATGCCGCTGGTGATGCGGGTCTCGCCCCAGGCGATCAGCACAAAGGGGATGACGGTATTGACCAGGCCCAGCAGCAGGAAACGCGCCCAAAGCCCGGGGCTGCGCGGCATCGTCGTCCCTTGCGCCAACAGCCACAGATTCATGGCGATGGCGGCGATGCCCACCCGGCCCAGCACCACCGTAACCGGTGGCAACACCGCGACCAGGATTTTGTAAAAGAAGAAGGAACTGCCCCACAGCAGCGCCAAAAGCAGCAACAATCCCCAATTACGCGCGCTCACGGTGCCCTCTTGCGGCATATCAGCAGAGTCGCGCGCATCGCGCCTCCTGTTTTCAGCGTTTAAACCCGCGATTCTGGCCGCCACACTTTGCGACAACCATATTAATTCCGCCGCAAATGGTTCAGATGGGGTTCAGCGGGAACTTCCTATGCTCCTACGCGTAATGGCAGCAACAGAAAAGGACACGCCATGAAACGTCTACTGATAGCGACGACCGCTTTGACCATGCTCATCGCGCCCATGAGCGAATCCTTCGCCCAGGGCTGGAATAACAACCGCCGTGACGATAATCGCCCTGCCGCCACGATGACGATGCAGCGTCACGACAATGATCGTCGCGATGACTATCGCAATGACAACCGCGACGGCGATTATCGCCATGACAATGGCCGGCATCGCGGCTGGTATAAAGGTGGCCGAATCGAACGCAATGACTGGAATCGGGGCCAGCGCGTCAGTGACTGGCAGAACCGCCGCCTGCAGCGCCCGCCGCGCGGTTATGAATGGCGCCGCGTCGACAACAACTATGTGTTGGCTGCCGCCGCGACCGGCCTGATCGCTGCGTTGGTGCTGGCCAACCGCTAGTTCTGGTTGAAGTATAAAGAAACGGCGCTCCTAACGGGGCGCCGTTTCCTTTTGTTGCCAGCGGCGCTTGCCCAACTGGTAAAGCGGGATGGCGCAGGCCAGCAGGGCCGCAGACCAGATGCCGGTCTTCCAGGCCGACACCAGGAAGAGCACCAGCAGAATCGCGTTCAGCGCCACGCTGACCAGCGCCGGCAGCGGAAACAACGGCATCTTCCAAGGCCGCGGCAGATCCGGTTCGGTCCGGCGCAACCGGATCACCGCCAGGCTGAAGCTGAGCAGGATGATCATCACGAAGGGCGCATAGAGATCCAGCAGGATCTCATACAGCTCGCCTTTCACACTGTCGGCGGCGATGATGATGAGCGAGATCGCCACGCAACCGGTCACCAGCGCGGCACGCGGCGTGCCGCTTTCCGACACGCTTGCCAGCGCCGGCGGCAGGCTGCCCATCCGCGCCATGGCATAGTTCGTGCGCGTCAACTCCATGATCTGGATGTTGGCCAGGGTGGCGACGCACAGGATCGCCAGCGCCGTGACGATGACGTTGCTGCCTTCGCCCAGCACGAGGCGGGCGGCATCGGCCGCAGCCAGGTTCGAATGCACCAGGGTGCCGATGGGCAACACGTGCAACACCGCGGCGTTGACCAGCAGATACAGCGTGGTGATGACGGCGATGCCCACAAAGGTGGCGCGCGCCACGTTGCGCTCGGGCGCGTTGACCTCCTCGCTGAAATAGATTGCCGCCTGCCAGCCGCCATAGGCGCCATAGATCGCGCGCAAGGCCACCATCGCGGCGACCCAGCTGAAGGCCGGCGGCGGCGGGACATCGGCGGTGGCAGGGACATGGCCCGCGAACAAGGCCGCCACCAGCACCACCAAGCCCACCGCCTTGAGCGCGGTGCCGATATTCTGCGAATTGCCGCCGGTGCGGGCGCCGATCCAGTTCAGTCCGCAGCACGCCGCCACCAGCAGGATCGCGATCTGGCCCGCGCTCAATCCCGGCAGCGCCCCCAAACGATGAACATATTCGCCGAACGCCGCGGTGATGAAGCCGGTGGAGACGGTGAGCTGGCACCAGTCCGCCCAACCGATCAAAAAGCCGCTGCGTGGTCCGACCGCGCGGGTGATGATGGAATAAGGCCCGCCCGCCAGCGGAATGGCGGCGCCCAGCTCCACCGTGGGCATGGCGTCGATGGCGATGAAGATGCCGCCGCCCAGCCAGACCAGAAGAATCCAGACGGGATCAGGAAAACCTGCCGCTACCACCGACGGGTTGCGCATGATGCCGGAGCCGACCACGCCGCCGATCACCACGGCCAGGCCAAAGCCCAGTCCAAAGATGCGCAGCAAATGGCCGCGCAACGCAATCGTTGGAATGGAATCGATGAAAGCTATGGCGATGCCCTCAAATCCGCGCCGCCAGTCTCCCGTCACGCCACCGGTATTGTCAAAGCGTCTTTCCGAGAGTGACGAGCACTGGATACGGATGACTGCCGTAAGGCGGGATGGGCGCGAAGCCGAAGCTCTTATAAAGAGCAATCGCTGCTGTCATTTCGGGCAAGGTGTCCAACTTGACCTCAAGATAGTCCAGCCCCTTTGCCGTGGCGATGGCCGCCGTCACCAGCGCCTTGCCCAGGCCGGCCTTGCGCGCCTTGGGCCGCACGAACAGGCGTTTGATCTCTGCCACGCCCGGCGCCAACATTTTCAGCGCGATGCAGCCCAGCACATGGTCGCCGCGCTTGGCCAGCAGCAGCTCGCCGCCGGGAGGGCCATAGACGCCGGGCAGCGAGTCCAGTTCCTGCGAGAAGCCCTGCGGCGCCAGGTCGATCGGCAAGGTGGCGGCATAGGCGCGAAACAGCGCCGCCGCCGAGATCATTTCGGTGGTGCTGCGCGCCGGCGCGATGGTGAAGCTGTTATCGGAGCTGGTCGGCCACAGCATCGATGCCGGCTTGCGAGCAAAGCTCGTCCTTGTCGCCGCCCACCGCGCCCGACGAGCCCACGCCGCCGATCACTTCGCCGCGATACTTGATGGGCACGCCGCCGGCCACGCCGACCACGCCCTGGATGTTGGTCATGGGCGAACCCAGGGTCGAATTGCGCGCCGTGGCGAAGGCGCCGGAATTGGCGAAGCGGTTGGCCAGGGTGATGGCGGTATAGGCCTTGTCCTTGCTCAGGCTGATGGTGTGGGGGCCGGTCATGTCGTCACGCAGGAACGCCTTCAATGCGCCCGAGGCATCCAGCACCGTGATGGTGGTGTGAAAACCCATTTTGCGGCAGGCGTTGATGGCGGCATGGGCGATCTCGTCGGCGATCTGCATGGACAGCGCATGGGTGGTGACCACGCCCTTTTCGCCTGTCACCGGCGGATAGCTGGCGGGCGCGGGCAAAGACTGCGCCCAGGCACCATTTACAAGAAGCGCGCTGCCGACCAGGAACGACGCGGCGATGCATATCAGACGCATGGAAGTTTCCCCTCGATGTTATGGCCGTTTACGACCGCTTCATCCGCAGCATGAAACGGTCGGAGACAAAATGCCCCGATTCCGAATTGCTGGCGGCCTTGTTGTCGGCCGGGTTGTGCAGCAGGTCGCCTTCGCCGTCCAGCTTGAAGCCCGCGGCGGTCAACTCCGTCTTGGCGACATCCTCATCCATGCGGTGAAAGGCGGAGGTGGCGGCAAGCCCTGCGCCCGGCGCGGCGCTGTGGTCTTCGACATAGAAGATGCCGCGCGGCTTCAGATTGTTGAACACGGCCTTGTTGAACCCGGCAATGTCGGCGGTCGGGCCGTTGTGGAAGTCATGATAATTCTCGGTGGTCCAGAACAGGTCGGCCTTTTCGGGCAGCGCCATGGTCGCGTAATCCACCGTCACGAGCTTGACGTTGGGATAGCTGGCGACCAGCGCGTTCATCGCGTCAAGGACGCCGGGGCGCGCCGCCTGTGCCGTGGTGAGGATGGCATAGACCTTTCCCTTGGGGCCCACCGCCTTGGCCAGGATGCGGGTGTAATAGCCGCGCCCGGGTCCCAGTTCGCCCACAACCATGCCGGGCTTGACCCCGGCGAACGCGACCGTCTCGGCCGGCTTGCGGGCCGCGTCGCGTTCCTTGTCGGCGTCCGGCCTGCCGGCATCGGCGACGGCGGCAGCAATGGCGGGCGTCACCTTCTGGGCCAGGGCCGGCGCGCACAAAAGGGCGGTTGTGAAGAGAGCTGCGGTAAGGGCAAAGCGCATGATATTTCTCCCTGGAAATTGTGGTTGACCGCAAGGCTAGGCCATCCGGATTGCAAGTCAACCATCCGCGAATTGACCCCCGGACGCCGCCGCTTTAGTCAAATCCCATGAGCACCGCCTTCCTCCCAGGCTTCCTGCTGGGCGCCAGCCTGATTTTGGCCATCGGGGCGCAGAACGCCTTTGTGCTGCGCCAGGGCCTGCGCAAGGAGCATGTCTTCTGGGTCTGCCTGATCTGCGCCCTGTCGGATGCGGTGTTGATCGCGGCGGGTGTCGCGGGCTTCGGCGCTCTTGTGACAGCGGTGCCGTGGCTGGCGCCGGTGATGCGCTTTGGCGGCGCGGCGTTCCTTTTGGTCTATGGCCTGCGCAGCCTGTGGTCGGCCTGGCGCAAGAGCGGCGCGCTCAATCCTTCAGATGATGTGCCCAAGAGCCTGGCCGCCACGATGGTCACCTGCCTGGCCTTCACCTGGCTTAACCCGCATGTGTATCTCGATACCGTGGTGCTGTTGGGTTCGGTATCGTCCCAATATGCCGGCCAGCGCGCCGCCTTCGCACTGGGCGCCGTTACCTCGTCGTTCCTGTTCTTCTTTTCGCTGGGCTATGGCGCACGTCTGCTGCGCCCACTGTTTGCAAACCCCAAGGCCTGGCGCGTGCTGGACGCACTGATCGGCGTCACCATGCTGCTGCTGGCGGCCAAGATCGCGCTGGAATGAATTGGTGCCCCAGGCCCCGTCCGCCCGCAGCGCGCACGCGCGCGAGGACGGACAAACCAATAACCCGGACTGGGGCGGCAATCGAACGAAGTGAGATTGGTGCCCCAGGCCGGACTTGAACCAGCACGCCTTGCGGCAACAGATTTTGAGTCTGCCGCGTCTACCATTCCACCACTGGGGCACAGGGCGTTCGACGGGCGCTTTTGTTAGCGTTTTGGGCCTCGCCCGTCCACTCTTTTACAGGGCCAAAATAGCCCCCTAGAATGGGGTCATGAACGCTCCCGCCCGCGCCCTGCATGACACCCCTCGCTCCGACTGGACCCGCGAGGAAATCGAGGCTCTTTTCGCCCTGCCCTTTCCCGAACTGATGTTTCGTGCCGCCACGGTGCACCGGGCCCATTTCGATCCCACCCAGGTGCAGACCTCCACCCTGATCTCGATCAAGACCGGCGGCTGCCCGGAGGATTGCGGCTATTGCAGCCAGTCGGCGAAATACGACACCGGCCTGAAAGCCTCCAAGCTGATGGAAGTGGAGAAGGTGCTGGAACAGGCCCGCGCCGCCAAGGCCACCGGCGCCAGCCGTTTCTGCATGGGCGCCGCCTGGCGGGGTCCCAAGGACAAGGACCTGGATGCGGTCTGCGCCATGGTCGAAGGCGTCAAGGCGATGGGCATGGAAACCTGCGTCACGTTGGGCATGCTGACCGCGCCGCAGGCGACGCGCCTGAAAGACGCGGGGCTGGATTACTACAACCACAATATCGACACCTCGCCGGAATATTATCGCCACGTCATCTCCACCCGCAGCTTCCAGGAACGATTGGACACGCTGGAGCATGTGCGCGACGCCGGCATCAGCGTGTGCTGCGGCGGCATTGTCGGCATGGGCGAAAGCGCCGCCGACCGCATCGGCCTGATCCATGCCCTGGCCACGCTTCCAGAGCATCCGCAAAGCGTGCCGATCAATTCGCTGGTGCCGATCGAAGGCACGCCCCAGGCGCTGGCTCAGCCGATTGATGGCCTGGATTTCGTGCGCATGATCGCGGTGGCCCGCATCACCATGCCCAAATCCTTTGTCCGCCTGTCGGCCGGGCGCGAGGAGATGAGCGACGAGGCCCAGGCCCTGTGCTTCCTGGCCGGCGCCAACTCGATTTTCTATGGCGCCAAGCTGCTGACCACGCCCAATCCGGTGACCGATACCGACCAGGCGCTGTTCGCCCGCCTGGGCCTGACCACCATGGCGTCGCGCCATGCGTAAGCTGGCAACCTTGCTGCTGATTCTGGTGGTGGGCGGGGCCATCATGGCCCCGATCATCATGGCGCTGGAACTGGACCCCATGCCGGGGGATTTCGTCGTCGACTGGAACCACCAGCACTATAATGTGCCGGTCCTGTGGTCGCTGTGCGCAAGTGGGTTCCTGGCCCTTTTATATTCGTTTTACAGGCGCTAAGAGCGGCGGGCGTCCAGCCCGGAAAGCCCCGCTTATGCCCACTTCCAGCGACAACGTCCGCAAGATCTCCCGCGCCCTGCTGTCCGTGTCCGACAGGACCGGTCTGTTGGAGTTCGCCAAGGGGCTGTCCGACCAGGGCGTGATGCTGATTTCCACCGGCGGCACCGCCAAGGCGTTGCGCGACGCGGGCCTGACGGTCAGCGACGTGTCCGAGATCACCAATTTCCCCGAGATGATGGACGGCCGCGTCAAGACCCTGCACCCGATGGTGCATGGCGGCCTGCTGTCCCTGCGCGACAAACCCGATCATGCCGCCGCGATGAAGGAACATGGCATCGCCGGCATCGATCTGCTGGTCTGCAATCTCTATCCCTTCGAAGCCACCGTGGCGCGCGGCGCCGACTTCGAGACCACCATCGAGAATATCGATATCGGCGGCCCGGCCATGACCCGTTCGGCCGCCAAGAACCATGACTGGGTGACGGTGGTGGTGGATGTCGAGGACTACACCGCCGTGCTGGACGAGATGAAGGCCAATGGCGGCGGCACAACGCATGCGCTGCGCAAGAAGCTGGCACAGCGCGCCTTTGCCCGCACCGGCGCCTATGACGCGGCCGTGTCGGGCTGGTTCGCCGGCGAATTGGCCAAGGATGGCGAAAAAGAACCGCCGCGCCGCCGCGCCTTTGGCGGGCTGCTGCGCCAAGGCCTACGCTATGGCGAGAACCCGCACCAGGAAGCGGCTTTCTATGTCGATGGCAGCTCGCGTCCCGGCGTCGCCACGGCCAAGCAGCTCCAGGGCAAGGAGTTGTCCTACAACAACATCAACGACACCGACGCCGCGTATGAACTGGTGGCGGAGTTCGATCCCAAGGCGGGGCCCGCCTGCGCCATCATCAAGCACGCCAATCCCTGCGGCGTGGCGTTGGGCAAGACATTGAAAGACGCGTACCTGGCGGCGCTGGCCTGCGATACCCAAAGCGCCTTTGGCGGTGTGCTGGCCTTCAACCAGACATTGGACGGCGAGACGGCGGAGGAAATCTCCAAGATTTTCACCGAAGTGATCATCGCCCCCGATGCCGATGACGACGCGCGCAGGATTTTGGCCTCCAAGAAGAACCTGCGCCTTCTGACGGCGGGCGGACTGCCCGATCCGCTCACCCCCACCCTGACCTATCGCTCAGTGGCGGGCGGCTTTCTGGTGCAGACCCGCGACAATGGCCGCATCACCCGCAAAGAACTCAAGGTCGTCACCAAGCGCCAGCCGACCGAGCAGGAAATCATCGACATGCTGCTGGCCTTCACCATCGGCAAGCATGTGAAGTCCAACGCCATCATCTATGTGAAGGATGGCTCGACTGCCGGCATCGGCGCCGGCCAGATGAGCCGCGTGGATTCAGCGCGCATCGCGGCGCTGAAGGCCAGGGATGCGGCCAAGATCGCCGGCTGGGACAAGCCGCGCACCGTCGGTTCGGCCGCGGCGTCGGAAGCCTTCTTCCCCTTCCCGGACGGTTTGCTGACCGTCGCGGAAGCCGGCGCCACGGCGGTGATCCAGCCGGGTGGTTCGGTGAAGGACGCGGATGTGATCGCCGCCGCTGACGAAGCCGGACTGGCGATGGTGTTCACCGGCATGCGCCACTTCCGGCACTAACGGCGCGGAAGTTTGTCGAACACCTCGTTCGCGTCCACGCCCCAGATCCGGTTCTTGGCAATCCAGCCGTCGATGCTTTCGCCGTGGATGCGGCACGCCTCGCGCGTACAGGCCTTCAGCCCCGCCACGGCGCCCGGATCGGCCAGCGCCACCACCTTGCCGCCGCCCGCAGCGGCGAAAATCTTGACCCGCCCCTTGCCGGTCACCAGCACGGTGCGCTGGTCGGTCAGCATCGCGGCGCTCATCCAGCCCACTGTGCCGTCAGCCGCCTGGACCCGACGCCAGATGTCGAACTGGGCGATCACCGCAAAGGGATAGCCGCGATGGCGGTATTGCCACAGCACCTTGTGGGCAAAGGTGGGGCCTTCGCGCAGATAGGCCTTGTCGGTGCGCTGGCTGACATAGCGCAGCACCGGCGCCGCCCCCACCTCCGTCGTGAGGGCCGCCGTCATGAAAAACATCAATAAAATTGCAGCCAATCGTGTCATGGCGTGTCTGTTCTGGCGACTCGTCACATTTAGCGCAAGCAGGCGCTTCCGTCATCCGGGCGCATGGGCTTTAATGCCCGCATGGCTGCCAAGAAACCCCTGGTGATCGTCACCCGCAAGCTGCCCGAAGCGGTGGAGACCCGCATGCGCGAGCTGTTCGATGCGCGGCTGAATGTCGACGATGCGCCCATGAGCGCCGCCAAGCTGGCCGAGGCCATGGCAACCGCTGATGTGCTGGTTCCCACCATCACCGATCGCATCGACGCCAAGCTGATCGCCAAAGCGGGTCCGAACCTGAAGCTGATCGCCAATTTCGGCGCCGGGGTGGACAATATCGACGTGAAGGCCGCCACGGACAAAGGGATCGCCGTCACCAACACGCCGGGTGTTCTGACCGAAGACACCGCCGACATGACCATGGCGCTGATCCTGGCGGTGCCGCGCCGGCTGGTGGAAGGCGTGGCCGCGATGGAAGCCGACAAGTTCAAGGGCTGGTCGCCAAACTGGATGCTGGGCAACCGCCTGCAAGGCAAGCGGCTGGGCATTGTCGGCATGGGCCGCATCGGCCAGGCGGTGGCCAGGCGCGCCCGCGCCTTTGGCCTGCAGATCCACTATCACAACCGCAAACCCGTCCATGCCGATATCGAGCAGGCGCTGGAAGCGACCTATTGGGACAGTTTGGACCAAATGCTGGCGCGGATGGACATCGTGTCGGTGAATTGCCCGCACACGCCCGCGACCTTCCATCTGTTGTCGGCGCGGCGGCTGAAGCTGATGAAGCCGAGCGCCTATATCGTCAACACCGCGCGCGGCGAGGTGATCGACGAGAACTGCATGGCGCAGATGCTGGAAAAGCGCGAATTGTCGGGCGCCGGGCTGGACGTGTTCGAGAACGAGCCGGCGGTCAATCCCAAGCTGCTCAAGGCGCCCAATGTCGTGCTGCTGCCGCATATGGGCTCGGCCACCATCGAGGGGCGCGTCGACATGGGCGAGAAGGTGATCGTCAATATCCGCAGTTTCGTGGACGGCCACATGCCGCCGGACCGCGTGATCCCGGCGATGCTTTAGGACTGTCATCGCTCCGCGATTGCGGCGAACCCATAGACATTCTAGGCACCTCGCATGAGCGCCATCAAACCCGTCTCATTCCAGTTATACGCGCGCGACTTTGAAGCCTTTGCCGCGCAACTGGGCGCATCCTTCGAACGCTATGGCTTTGCCATCGTCGCCGATCACGACCTGGACCAGGCGGGCATCTACGCCGCGCTGGCCTCTGCCAAGGCCTTCTTCGCCCTGCCCGAAGCGGTCAAGCAAAGTTATGTCCGCGGAAAGGGCGGCCAGCGCGGCTATGTCCCTTTCGGCAAGGAAACCGCCAAGGGCGCTGTGCTGCATGACCTGAAAGAATTCTGGCATGTCGGCCGCGACCTGCCGCCGAGCCATCCCTTCGCCGCATCCATGCCGCCCAATGTCTGGCCTCGCGAAGTGGCGGACTTCCAGCAAAGCCAAACCT
>CANCMM010000030.1:0-10762 GCA_947379335.1 Alphaproteobacteria bacterium
CATGCGGCGCGCAGCTATGGGCTGGAGCGCAAGCAGTTCGGCCGGCCGCTGGCCGCCAACCAGCTCTATCAAAAAAAGTTGGCCGACATGCAGACCGAGATCACGCTGGGCCTGACTGCCTGCCTGCAGGCGGGGCGGCTGATGGAAGAGGGCAAGCTGGCATCCGAGGCCATCAGTCTTCTGAAGCGCAACAATGCCGGCAAGGCGCTGGACATCGCGCGCGCGGCCCGCGACATGCATGGCGGCAACGGCGTGGCCGACGATTATCACGTGGTGCGGCACATGCTGAACCTGGAAGCCGTCAACACCTATGAAGGCACCCATGATATCCACGCCCTGGTGCTGGGCCGGGCCCAGACGGGGATTTCGGCCTTTTAAAGCGACGGGTTTGCGGGCATAAAGCCCCCGATTTCACAGGTCTTCCCATGAGTCTGGCTTCTCCGCGCGTCGTCAACATCAAGGATATGCGCCGCCTGGCGCGCGCCCGTCTGCCCGACGGCGTATTCGATTATCTCGACGGCGCCGCCGACGAGGAAATCACGCTCAAGGACAGCGAGCGCGCCTTTACCGAAGTGCTGTTCAAGCCGCGCTTTGCCGTGGCAACGCCGTCCTGCGATCTGGGTGTGACGGTGCTGGGCCAGAAGCTGGACCTGCCGTTCCTGCTGGCGCCCATCGGCTATTCGCGGCTGATGCATCCGCGCGGTGAGCTGGCGGCTTCGAAGGCGGCCGGCAACAACGGCACCGGCTATATCCTGTCCACCATGTCGGGCCACACCATCGAAGACGTAAAAGCAGAGTCGAACGGCCCGACTTTCTATCAATTGTATCTGGCCGGCGGACGCGGCGCCGCCGAAGGCGCCATCGCGCGCGCCAAAGCGGCCGGCTACAAGGCGCTGTTCGTCACCATTGATACGCCAGTGGCGGGCAATCGCGAGCGCGACTTCCGCAACGGCATGAAGGAGCTGATGGGCAAGAGCCTGTTGGCCAAGGCCAAGTATGTGCCCAACATCCTGGCGCATCCGCGCTGGCTGGCGGGGTTTCTCGCCGACGGCATGACGCGGCCCTTTCCTAACATCGTGGTGCCCGGTTCCGGCCCGCTGGCGGCGACCGACGTGGCGGCGGCGCTGGAATCGGCGCAGGTGTCCTGGACCGACCTGAAATGGATTCGCGAATTGTGGGATGGCCCCATCGTGATGAAGGGCGTCGTGACGGTCGATGACGCCAAACGCTCGGTCGATTACGGCGCACAGGGTATCGTGGTGTCCACCCATGCCGGCCGCCAGCTCGACGGCGTGGCGGGATCGTTGCGTGTGCTACCGGGAATCCTGGAAGCGGTGGGCGGCCAGACCGAAGTGTTGTTCGACGGCGGCATCCGCCGCGGCAGCGACATGGTCAAGGCGCTGGCGATGGGCGCCAAGGCGGTGCTGCTGGGACGCGGCTATGCCTATGGCATGGCGGCGGCGGGCGATGCCGGGATCGAGCGCGCCATCGAGATTTTCCGCGCCGACATCATCCGCACCCTCAAGCTGCTAGGTTGCCCCAGCATCGCGGCGCTGGATCAGTCCTATATCGCGCTGCGCCCCGGTTTTCGGGTCGATTAACTCCGGTGTCATGGCCCGCAAATGCGGGCCACCCAGGTGACGCAAGGCCGGTATCAATAGTGATGCTGCGTTCAACTATCTATCACGCAGCTCGCCCAAGCTGGGTGGCCCGCACTCCGGCGGGCCATGACAATGGGTTCAAATCTTGAACCGGGCCATCCAGCCCATGTCGTCGCAGAAATACATGTCGTCGCCCACCAGCTTGGCGCAGTGAATCACCGGCGAGGTATCCGGCAACTGCACCCGCTCATGAATAGTCCCGGTGGCGGCATCGTGGCGGAAAAACGCATTCAGATTTGAATCAGACGACCAGATGGTGCCCTGCGTCTTGCCCCAGCTCATGCCATGGGTGCGGTTGCCCGGCACCGGCCAGCTGGATTTCACCTTCCAGGTCTTCTTGTTGATGGTGAAGATCGCCCGCGCCGGCGGGCAGGCATAGATCAGGTAATCACCGTCCAGGATGATGGCATGCGCGCCGGTGCCGCCCGAGCCTTCCTCGGCATCCAGCGGCAACTGCCCTGGCGGCAATCCCTTGCCGGTGTTGTTGCCGACATTGCCGCTCTGCGCCGGGCCGATGCCGCGCGGCAGGTCCGGCCAGGCAGGCTTCAGCGGCGAGGAGCGCCCCTTGGGATCGTCCTCTCGCTCATAGATGCGGCCCGCGCCCGGGGTCACATACTTGGCGATGGTCTTGCCCTTCAGGTCGCAATGCACGATCAGCGAATTGTGCGTGGACGTGATCCACATTGTCTCGCCGTCCTGCACCAGTCCGCTGGGACCGACGACATCGGCCTGGAACTCGCGCACGGTCGATCCGTCCTTGATGTTGGTCAGGGTGATCCAGTGACCGGCGCCCTGATCCAGCACCCACATCTGTCCAGGTGTCGAGGCGATGGCCAGGCCGTTGGGCTGGCCATGCTTGGTCTTGTACAGCACCTCGATCTTGCTAGCGGCGCGGGTCGGAATTTTCGACCAGTCGGGCAGGCAGGCGGAATGCGCTGGCTGCGCCAATGCGGGCAGGGCGGCGGCGGGTGAGACCGCGGCGGCGGCGAGGAAATTTCTGCGCTTCATCATGTGCTGTTCCTACGCCGGTTCGATCTTGAAGACCCAGCCCGAATGCGGGCTGTCGCCATTGGGCCAACCGGGATGGATACCGGCATCGCAGCTGATCAATGTGCCGTTGTGGAATTCCAGGCCATGCGGATCGCAGGAGCCGGGCAGGAAATCCCAGGTGCCGATGATCTGGCCGGTCTTGCCGTCATATTTTACCAGCCCCGGCTTTCCTTCCTTGTAGTTCTTGCTGTCATTGCCCAGCACCAGCCAGATATCGCCCTTGTCATCGATGGTCATGTCATGGGTGCGCGGCTTGTCGGGCGAGGTGTAGGTCGAGATCGCCACTTCCGGCACCCAGGTCTTGGGATCGACCCGCAGCAGCAGCTTGGGGCGCAGCGCCGCGATCCACAATTTGCCGTTATGCCATTGCGCGCCATGGCTGCCGCCGCCGTCCTGGCCGGGCAGGGCCAGCGGGATCTGGCGATGGCTGATCTCCTTGCTGTTCATGTCGACCTGGAAACAGCCCTGCGGCGCCTGATTGGCCATCATCCAGACATTGCCGTCGCCGTAAGCCATGCCGGAACAGTTGCGGCAGTTGGTCATCACCGTCTTGAGCAGTTTGCCGTTCCAGTCCACCAGCCAGGCGGCTTCGCGCAGGTCGGTGGGTTCGGGCAGGCCATAGCGCTTGGCGCCGTCGCCGGACAATTTCTGTTCCGCGATCCACAGGCCTTCGGGCGCAACTGCCAACCCGTTGCCATAGCCCTTGGGATACTTGAACATCCGGGTGGTCTTCATCATGCCATGCGGAATCTCGCGCGGCGGGTTGAGACCGTTGGCCGGCGCAGCGGCCTGCGCCAGCGCCGCGGCGGCCGCGCCGGTCACCATGCCGGCGGCCAAAGTGCCCGTCATGAAGTTGCGTTTGTTCAGCATGATATTTCTCCCCAGCGTGGTGCTATGCGCCTTTTTCTAGCGGGATGCTGGTCCAAAAAACCGGGGATGCAAAGGGCTTAAACGTGCTGCAATAGCGAGAGCTACCAGCCATTGTCTCCGAAATGGGCCTGATAAAGCGGACCCGCCTCCGTTTTGATCTCCGCGCCCAACTTCAAACCCAAAGCGCGGGCGGTTTCCGCGGCATCGCTTCCCAACGCCACGCTGTGTTGCCGCCGCCAGCAATGCTTGCCGTCCGGCGTCAGCACTTCGCCCAAAAATGAGAGCGTGCCGTTGTCGATCCGCGCCAGTGCAGCGATGGGTGTGCGGCAGGAACCGTCCAGCGCCTGCAGGAAGGCGCGCTCGGCGGTGGTGGTGATGGCGTGTTCGCTGATGTTGATCGGCGCAAGGCGGGCGATGGTCCTGGCATCGTCCGTGCGGCAGGTGATGGCCAGTGCGCCCTGTCCCGGGGCCGGCGGCATGGTGTCGCTGTCCACGATGGAGGCAGCATGACGTTCCAGTCCCAGCCGCTTCAATCCGGCCAGCGCCAGATAGGTCGCGTCGAAGGCGCCGCTTTCGATTTTGGCCAGCCGCGTTTCCACCCGGCCGCGCAACAGTTCCACTTTCAAGTCGGGCCGCGCGTGTAGTGTCTGGGCTTGGCGGCGCAAGCTGGCGGTGCCGACCGTGGCGCCCGCCGGCAATTCCATCAGCGTCTTGGCGCGGGTGGCGATGAACGCATCGCGCTGGTCTTCGCGCGAGGGCACGCAGGCCAGCACAATTCCGTCCGGCATGCGGGTCGGCAGGTCCTTCATGGAATGGATGGCGATGTCGATGCGCCCGTCCAGCAGGGCTTCATCCAGCTCCTTGGTGAACAGGCCTTTGCCGCCTTGCTCCTGCAGGCGGCCCTGGATCCGGTCACCGCTGGTCATGAAGCTCTGGATGGCGGCTTCGCTGACGCCCAACATGGCCGCCACCAGCCGCGACTGGGCCAGCGCCAGCGGCGAGCCGCGCGATCCCAGCCTCATTTCCATTCCGCAACCGGTGGCATGGACGACAGGATGCTTTCGACATTGCCGCCGGTCTTCAGCCCGAAATGGGTGCCGCGGTCATACAGAAGATTGAACTCGACATAGCGGCCGCGCCATTTGGCCTGCTCATGACGCTCCTCTTCGGTCCAGGCTTCTTCCATGCGGCGGGCGATGATCTGGGGCTGGATGTCCAGGAAGGCTTCGCCCACGGCTTTGGTGAAGTCAAAGTCGCGCGCCCAGTCGCCCGAGTCGTGATGGTCATAGAAGATGCCGCCCACGCCGCGCGGCTCAAGGCGATGCGGCAGCCAGAAATACGTGTCAGCCCATTTCTTGTATTTGGGAAACCAGTCGGTGTTGAAACCGTCGCACGCCTTCTTCAGACGCTGGTGAAAGTCCACCGTGTCGGGATGGCGCGGGGTGCGCGCGGCGTCGAGCGTGGGATTGAGGTCCGCGCCGCCGCCGAACCAGCTTTCGGTGGTGACGATCATGCGGGTGTTCATGTGCACCGCAGGCACCCGCGGATTTTTCATATGGGCGATCAGGCTGATGCCGCTGGCCCAGAAGCGCGGGTCTTCGCCGGCGCCTTTCACCTGCTTGGCAAATTCCGGGGAAAAGGCGCCGAACACCGTGGAGGTGTGCACGCCGACTTTTTCGAACAGCCGGCCGCGCATCATGCCCATCACGCCGCCGCCTTCGCCTTCGCCGCGCGACCAGGGTGTTTTGACAAAGCGCCCGGCCTCGCCGGGATAGAGGTTGGCGGGCGCCTGGTCTTCCAGCGCCTCGAACGCCGCCATGATGCGGTCGCGCAGGCTTTCAAACCAGGCGCGCGCCTGCGTCTTGCGGGTTTCCATCTCGGTCATGGCGGCGCTTTTAGCCGGTCCCCGCGCGCCGCACCATTGTTTTTGAAGTCGCGCCCGGCCATTCTCGCCGCCACAAAAAGCCGCAAAATGCGGCGCCTGGAGGGGACATGACGATCCGTGCCGTGACGATGCTTTTGCTGCTGTCCGGCGCCGCCTGGGCGGCGGTGGACCAGCCGGGCCAACACTTCCTGCTGAAACCATCGGACCTGCCCAAGCCCTATGCCAGCCCGGCCGTGGCCAACAACAATGAAGTGATCCCGCGTCCCGCCGGCATGATGCCCCGGGCGCCAAAGGGGTTCACCGTCTCGATCTATGCCGACAAGCTGACCTTTCCACGTTTCATGGGGATCGCGCCCAATGGCGATGTGTTCCTGTCGGAGCGCAAGGCCAACAAGGTCACCCTGCTGCGTGACAGCAAGGGCACCGGCGCGGCCGACGAGCGCTTTACGTTTGCAGAAGGGCTGCACAATCCCTCCGGCGTCGCGGTTCATGACGGTTTTGTGTACATCAGCGACCAGATCGCCATCTGGCGTACGCCCTATGTCGCGGGCGCGACCAAAGCCGGCAAGCTGGAACAGGTCACCAAGACGCCGGACCTGCGCAATTCGGGCATGCACGGCACCCGCAACTTCGCCATCGCGCCGGATGGGGCGATGTTCGTGGAGATGGGCAGCCACGACAATGTCTCGGAGTATCAGCCAGGCGCCAAGATCTTCCAGATCAAGGACGGCCAGCTGGTGGAATACGCCAGCGGCATCCGCAACCCGGTGGGCGTGGCGTTCTATCCGGGCACCCACGATCTGTTCGTCGCCACCAATGAGCGCGACGGGCTGGGCGACAACCTGCCGCCGGATTTCTTCACCTCTGTGAAGCCGGGCGGTTTCTACGGTTATCCCTGGAGCTATACCGGCCAGATGCCCGATCCCGATCTGGGCGCCAAGCGGCCCGACATGGTGGCCAAGGCGATCACCCCCGACGTGCTGTTCCCGGCGCACAGCGCGCCGACGGGCCTGGCGTTCTATACGGGCAGTAGTTTTCCCGCCGATTATAAGGGCGATGCCTTTGTGTCGCTGCACGGTTCGTGGAACACCAGCCAGCCGCATGGCTACAAGGTGGTGCGCATCCGCATGAAGAACGGTCGTCCCGTCGGCGGCTACGATAATTTCCTGGTCGGCTTCTGGGATGGGCGATCGAAGAATCCGCCCAAGGCCTGGGGCCGCCCCGTCGGATTGGCGGTGGCCAAGGACGGCAGCCTGCTGGTGGCCGACGACCAGGGCCAGACGATCTGGAAAGTCACCTATGCGGGGAAGAAGTGATGTGCGTTGATCGCCGTACCGTTGTCGCCGGAATGGCGCTGGCCGCCACGCCCGCCTTTGCCAAGGACCCCAAGGTGACGTTCGCAGTGCCGGACGGTGCCTGCGACAGCCATCATCACATTTACGATCCGCACTTTCCCTTCAACCCCAAGGCGGTGCTGACTCCGCCTTATGCCACGGTCAGTGATTACAAGGCGCTGCAGAAGACGCTGGGCACCAGCCGCAATGTCATGGTGCAGCCGAGCACCTACGGCACCGACAATCGCTGTCTGCTGGATGTGCTGGCCCAGATGGGCGAGAACGCCCGCGCTGTCTGTGTCGTCAACAGCGCGGTCACCGATGCGGAGCTGAAGATCTTGCATGCCGCCGGCACGCGCGGGGTGCGGGTGCAGTTCGGCCTGGGCAATCCGGTGAGCGCCGATGAAGTCATGCCGCTGGCCAAGCGGATCGCGGCACTGGGCTGGCATATCCAGTGCAACATGCCGCCCGAACAATTGGTGCAGATGGAATCGGTGCTGCTGGGCCTGCCGGTGCCGGTGATCATCGATCACCTGGGCCGCGCCGTGGACGACAAGGGCCCGCAGTACGTCACCGTGCGCAAGCTGCTGGACAGCGGCCATGGCTGGGTGAAGGTGTCAGGCGCCTATCTGTATGGCGGCGGCACACCGCCCGATTATGCCGGCGCCAGCGCTGCCGCGATGGGCTACATCAAGGCCGCGCCCGAGCGCTGCGTCTGGGGCAGCGACTGGCCCCATCCCGACGCCACCAAGAAATTGAATCCGGTGGCGATGCCCGACGACGTCACCTTGCTGAACCTGATGGCCAAGTGGGTGCCGGACGCCAAGCTGCGTCATCGCATCCTGGTGGAAAATCCGGAGCATTTTTACGGCTTCGATCCCAAGAAGCGCCCCAAGGCGCTTTAAAGCGTAACTGTCATGGCCCACCGGAGTGTGGGCCATCCAGTTGGGTTCGTGCCTGTGTTGGAAAGTATGGCGCAGACGTCATTTGGATGGCCCGCATTTGCGGGCCATGACAACTGGGTGTCAGGCCAGCATCGCTTCATAAGCGGCTTCGATATTTTTCCGGAAGCGCTCGCTGTCGAACAGCGGGGTGGTGGTGCGGTTGCGCGCCAGTTTTTCCTTCGTGGCTTGCAGCAGTGCCGGATTCTGCGCCAGCTCCAGGGCGAGGGCTTCATACAGTTGCGGCGTGGCTGTCACCAGTTCGGGCAGATCGATGGCTTTGAGCAGGCTGGCGGCGACACGGCCGGGAAAGGACTTGCCGTAACAGGTCACCACCGGCAGCCCGGCCCACAGCGCGTCGCTGCAGGTGGTGTGCGCATTGTAGGGCAGGGTATCCAGGAACAGGTCGGCCAATTGGTGCCGCGCCAGATGCTGTTCCGCCGGCAGCTTGGGCGCGAACACCAACCGCGCCGGATCCACGCCGCGCGCTATGGCTTCGTTGCGCAAATTGTTGGCGTGCGGGCCGTCCAGCAGCCACAGAAGGCTGCCATCCACCTGGCTCAGCAGCCGCATCCAGATGTCGAACATGGGCGCTGTGATCTTCCAGCTGTTGTTGAAGCAGCAGAAGACAAAGCCGGTTTGCGGCAAGCCCGCTTCCGCGCGTGATGGCGGCAGCGGCACGACGCGCGTCGCGTCGTTGGCCTGATAGCTGTCGGGCAGATGCACGATCTTCTCGCGCATGTAAGGCTGCTGGTCGGCCGGCAGGGCGATGCGGTCGGCCAGGATCACGTCCATGAAGTCCGCGCCCGTGGTGCCGGGATAAACCAGGTAATTCACCTGCACCGGCGCGGGGCGCCAGGCGAAGATGCCCGGCCGGCCCTCGGCGGTATGGCCGTTGAGATCCACCGCGATGTCGATCTCGCGCTCGCGCAGCATCCGCGCCACTTCGGCGTCGCTCTTGCCCCGCATATCCTCGAAGCGGTCGAAAGCTTTCTTCAGCCGCGCCCGCAACGTGCTGCCGTCATCGGGACCAAACGCGATGGCGGTGACTTCGAACCGGTTGCGGTCGTGACGCTCGAACAGTTCGACCATCAGCCGGGCCGTGGGATGCTGGTGAAAATCGGCTGACAGGTAAGCCAGGCGTATCTTGTCATGGCCATAGCGCGGCACATCCCGCAGGGCCGGGCGCCGGGGCACGAACTTGCGCACCAGGCTTTCGGCGCAGCGCCGCTGCAGGGCGGCATCGTCGCTATAACCCATCAGCACAAAAGGCTGGATCACGGCGCGGCCGCCGGGCGCGTTCTCGATCACCCGCGGTGTCAGCACCTCGGTGCGATTCCAGTCGCAAACGATGCGCGCCACCTGGGCCGCGCCGTTCAGGGCATGGGGATGGGCGGGGTTGGATTTCAGCGCCGCTTCATAGGCGATCAGCGCTTCGTCTGTCCGCCCCAGGTCGCGCAGGATATTGGCTTTGACATACAACGCTTCGGCGAAGCCGGGCTGCACGCCAAGCGCGCGGTCCGCCGCCGCCAGCGCTTCGGGCAGCCGCTTCATGTCCCACAGGATGACGGCGGCATTGGTCAGGGCGTTGAAATGGCCCGGCGCCAGGGTGGCCGCGCGCTGGAAACTGGCCAACGCCTCGTCCAGCCGGTGCAGGCCGCGCAGGGCGGTGCCGCGATTGTTCCACACCCCGGGGAAATCCTGGCGCGCCGCCAGAACCCGGTCATAACTTTCCAGCGCCTCTTCGTTGCGCTTCAGTTCCAGCAGCAGGTTGCCGCGATTGAACAGGGCCTCGAAGAAATCCGGGCGCGCCGCCACCGCCTGGTCATAGAATTTCATGGCCTCGGCATGGCGGCCCTGGCGGGCGAGCAGGTTGCCCAGGTTGACCAGCACTTCGGGCACTTGGCCTGGAATCTGGCGGTACAGCCGCTCGGCTTCGGCCAGGTTGCCGGCCTTTTGCGCCGCCATGGCCTGGTTGTGGATGTCCGTGCTCATCAGTGGCCCGTCACGCGCCGGACATAGAATTGCGCGAAGGCGTCGGCATCGGAATGCAGGCAGACTTCGGCATTGGGCGCGCCCGGGGTCTCCTTGGTGTTGCCGGCATCGTCCACCGTGATGTGCAGCGGGATCAGCGGGCACAGCGAGGGTTGCAGCAGGGCCGCCAAGGTCATGGGATCGTAGAGGGTGGGTGTGGGCGCGCGCGTGGCGGCGCTCCATTCGTAATAAAGACCCGCCAGGATATTGGTCAGCATGCTGCCATGGGCGAACAAGGCGGTGCGCGCCACGTCATGGAATTTCAGGTTGGCGGTAGAATCCAGCGGCATCATTTTCAATTTCACACCCGAGGCGAATAGCTTCTTGGCCCCGGCGATGTCGTTCTTGATGTTCCATTCGGGGTGCGGCGCGATCGGTGCTGCCACGCCATAGGGATCGTTCATGGTGCGGATCGAGCCGCCCATGATCACCACCTGCTTGAGCATTTTGAACGCTGCCGGGTCCTTGTCGATCATCGCCCCGACATTGGGCAGAGGCCCGATCGCCACCAGGGTGACCTGGCCGGGATATTTGCGCGCTTGTCCCAGAACGAAATCCACCGCAGCCGGATGCGGGCGGGCCGCGACGTTGCCACCCTCGGCATAGCGGCGCTGGGTGAAGGCGTTCAGGTTGACGGCGGCGGGCGCCCCCATCGCCACGGGAATGTCGCTGCGACCCAGCTCGCCCAGCATGCGGTCGAACATCCGGGCGCGGGTCGGGGTATCGCCGAAACTGGCCGAGACCCCCAGGATTTCGAACTCCGGGCTGGACAAAGCCAGCCCCAGCGCAAAGGCGTCGTCGATATCGTCGCCGATATCGCTGTCGATGATGATCTTCTCGCGCTGCTGCGCCTGGACCGGCGCGGCCATGACCAAAAATGCGGCAGCAATGGCCCCGAGGGTCTTGCGCATGTTCCACCCCTGTTGTTGGCGCCATGATCCGGGTTTGGCGCCAAAAGGTCAAAGCCTTGACCGGATGGCTGCAAAA
>CANCMM010000031.1:0-10652 GCA_947379335.1 Alphaproteobacteria bacterium
TGTCGGCGAGGGTGGCCCCACAGCGACACTTTTACCCCCAAACGGTACGTCTACGGACAATTTGACCTTTTTCCGCAAACCCCTGGTGGCGTTACCGGATCGTCGCAATCGAGGCTATATTGGTCCGATGCTGGAATCGCTCGCACGCCTGCGCAGCCACGCCTGGCCCCTTGTCATCGGCATGATCGCGGGCGGGGCGGCTGTGGTGTTCGCGGGACCGACCCTGTTCTGGGCCTTGGTGGCCCTGGGCCTGGCGGCCGTGCTGATCGTGCAGTTCGTCACCTTCCAGGAGCCGATCCTGCGGCCCGCCGAACAGGACCCTGACGAGCCCCTGGCGCTGTTGCCGCCTCTGACGCGGCTGCTGCTCGAACGTCTGCCGATGCCGGTGATGCTGCTGGACGATGACGAGCGGGTGTTGTTCGTCAATCATTTCATGCGCGAGGTGCTGGGTCCGGGGCTGGACCGCAAGCGCGCCTCCTCGGTGTTGCGCAATCCCGACGTGCTGGCGGCCATCGCCGGCGCCGGTCGCGGCGAATCCTCCGATGTGCCGTTCACATTGCCGGTACCGGTGGAGCGGCACTTCCAGGCCTATGCCGCGCGCATCAGCGTGGCGCCGCCGGTGACGGTGCTGCTGCTGCACGATCTCACCACCGTTCGGCGCAGCGAGCAGATGCGCGCAGACTTTGTCGCCAATGCCAGCCATGAGTTGCGCACTCCGCTGGCGGCGGTGACCGGGTTCATCGAGACCCTGCGCGGCCATGCCAAGGACGATGCGGTGGCGCGCGAACAGTTTCTGGAAATCATGGCGACGGAAACCGCGCGCATGCGCCGGCTGATCAATGATCTTCTGTCGCTGACCCGCATCGAGATGAATGAGCATGTGAAGCCGCAAGGCCGGGTGGAACTGGAAAGCGTGGTGCGTCAGGCCGCCGCCGCGCTCAAGCCGCTGGCGGCACAGGACGGCATCACTGTGGCGGTGGACACGCAGGCCGGCGTTCCGGACGTGATCGGCGACCAGGACGAGCTGGTGCAGCTGTTCCAGAACCTGATTCACAACGCCATCAAGTATGGCCGCGAGAACGGCAAGGTGCAGGTCACGGTCGGCTTGGCGGACGGTCAGGCTTTCGCGGCGGTGAACGATGACGGCGAAGGCATCGCCCCCGGTGCTATTCCCCGCCTGACCGAGCGATTCTACCGGGTGGACGTCAAACGTTCCCGAGAACGGGGCGGCACGGGGCTGGGTCTGGCCATCGTCAAGCACATCGTCAGCCGTCACCAGGGCCGCCTCAACATTGAGAGCAAGCTGGGGGAAGGCAGCACATTCACAGTCATTCTGCCCGCCGCACCCGCCGAAATCCCAGCAAAAGCGCCAGCTCCTGAGCCTGTCACGGAAATGTTATAAAATAGTCGCATAGCAGTGTCGCGATGCCTGTACGCGAGCATCACACCAGATGGAAACCGCGCGATGACCGAACATACCGTCAAGTCCTTTGGGGAACAGTTGGAAGCCCTGTCCGCGCTGGTCGCCCAGATGGGCGGGCTGGCCGAGGCCCAGCTGGCATCGGCTATCGAAGCCATCGCCCGGCGCGACTCGACCGCGGCGGAACGCGCCGTGGGCGGCGATGCCCGCATCGATGAAATTCAGCAAGAAATTGAAGAACGCGCCTTGAGGCTCCTGGCCCTGCGCCAGCCCATGGCGGTGGACCTGCGCGAGACCCTGGCCGCGATCAAGACCGCGGCGGAACTGGAACGTATCGGCGATCTGGCCAAGAACATCGCCAAGCGCGCCATGGTGCTGAACCGCGAACCCCCGATCCGCCTGACCCAGTCCCTCGCCCGCATGGGCAAGGCGGCGCAGAACCAGCTCAAGCAGGTGCTGGACGCCTTCTCCAACCGCAATGCCGAGGAAGCCGAAGCGGTGTGGAATCGCGACGGCGAGATCGACGAGATCTACAACAGCCTGTTCCGCGAACTTCTGACCTACATGATGGAAGATCCGCGCACCATCGGCATGGGCACGCATCTTCTGTTCGTCGCCAAGAATATCGAACGCTGCGGCGACCATTGCACCAACATTGCCGAAGTCGTGTACCACATGGTGCGCGCCGGCCATCTCGCCAACAACCGCCCCAAGGCGGACACCACCAGCGAAACCAGCGTCCCCTACGAGACCCACGCATGAGCAAACCCACCGTTCTGGTTGCCGAAGACGAAGGCGCGCTGGTCACCCTGCTGCGCTACAATCTGGAACGTGAGGGCTACCGGGTGCTGGAAGCGCGCGACGGCGAGGAAGCCCTGCTGGTCGCCGCCGAGGAACAGCCCGACCTGGTGGTGCTGGACTGGATGCTGCCGCAGCTTTCGGGCATCGAGGTCTGCCGCCGCCTGCGCGGCCGCCAGGAAACCCGCAATGTGCCGATCATCATGCTGACGGCGCGGGGCGAGGAATCGGATCGCATCCGCGGCCTGGATACCGGCGCCGACGACTACCTGACCAAGCCCTTCTCCATGACCGAGCTGTTGGCGCGCCTGCGCGCCGTGCTGCGCCGTATCCGCCCCAGCCTGGCCGAAGACGTGATCGCGGTGGGCGATATCGAGATGGACCGCGCCGCCCACCGGGTGCGCCGCGCCGGCACCGAAGTGCATCTGGGGCCCACCGAATACCGCCTGCTGGACCACCTGATCCAGCATCCGGGCCGGGTGTTCAGCCGCGAACAGCTGCTGGATGCGGTGTGGGGCAGCGATGTCTATGTCGAGGCGCGCACCGTGGACGTGCATGTCGGCCGCCTGCGCAAGGCGCTGAATATCGAAGGCACCGCCGATCCGATCCGCACCGTGCGCTCAGCCGGCTACTCGCTGGACTCGGCGAGCGCCGCGACCTCCGCCGCTTAGAGCAGCTTGCGGATCGGCGCTTCGAGCGCTTCCGGCACGACCTTGGGCGCAAAGCGGGCCACGACGGTGCCATTCCTGTCGACCAGGAACTTGGTGAAATTCCACTTGATCATGGGCGTGCCCAGCAGGCCGCGCTTCTTTTTCTTGAGATGGCGGAACAAAGGATGGGCCCTGCCGCCATTGACATTCACCTTCGAGAACATCGGGAAGGTCACGCCGAAATTCTCGCGGCAAAAGCGGGTGATCTCGCTTTCGCTGCCGATCTCCTGGGACATGAACTGGTTGCAGGGAAAGCCCAGCACCGTCAGGCCTTCGCGCTCCAGCCTTTCATGCAGCTTCTGCAGCCCGGCATATTTCGGCGTCAGCCCGCAGGCGCTGGCGGTGTTGACGATCAACAGCACGCGCCCACGCCATTTGCTCAGCGAGGCATGCTCGCCGTTCAGCAGGGGCGCGGAAAATTCATAGACGCTCATGGCGAAAACATTGCCATGACATGGATGACAGACGCTAGTCCCAGCCTGGCGGAACCGCCGGTCCGGCCGCTCGCTCGTGCTCGCGGCGTTCGACGCTCAAATCGGTCCACTGGACCGATTTGCCCCGCCTAGGGGTCGCGTCTCACCCCACCATCCGTCCCTTGTTGTCCTTGACCTCGCGGCGGGTCTGCTGCGGCTGATAAGCCTTGCGGGCATGGGCTTCGCAATAGGGCGAGCCGCTCTTGGGGCTGTGGCCGCAGAAGTGGAATTCGGACGCGGCGGGATCGCCGATCGGCCAGCGGCACATGCGGTCGGAAATGGTCAGCACCGTGGCGTGGCTGCCGTCTTCCAGCTGCAGGGGATCTTCTTCGACCACCGGGGCGGGCGGGGTGTGGCTGCGCACCGACGGCACCTTGGGCGCCATGGGCAGGCGCGGGCGTTCGGAGCGGGACGGACTGGCGCGGCCGGCCAGGCCCAGCCGGTGGACCTTGCCGATCACGGCGTTGCGGGTGACCCCGCCCAGGGCGCGGGCGATCTGGCTGGCCGAGAGACCCTCGGTCCACAAAGTCTTGAGCTGTTCGACGCGGTCATCCGTCCAATTTGCCTGTGTCATGGCTCTCGCTCCTGCTTGGCCAGGGCGGGTTCGTTCAACCCCCCGGTCACCAGATACAGTATCCCCGCCGTTAACCCGCACAAGCGCTGCGGTGCACTCCCAACCCCTTGTCCACATGAATCCGGGGGTACCGACGGGTGCGCATACCGCCCATGCCGGCCGGTGGCGGGGTTGTAGGACCGTCACGGAAAGCAGATAAACGGGGCTTCCCAGCCGTTGTTTGTATTTTTATTTCAACCGTACAGAGCGCAAGGCGTAAGCCGGACCGCCCATCAAGAAGGATTCCCACCGTGTTCCCGGCTTTGCTTCCCACCTATAACCGGACGGATGTCGCATTCGTCCGTGGCGAGGGTTCCTACCTTTTCGCCGAGGATGGCAAGCGATACCTGGATTTCGGGGCGGGCATCGCCGTCAACGCCTTTGGACATGCCAATGGCCGGCTGGTCGCGGCCCTGACCAGGCAGGCGCAGACCCTGTGGCACACCTCCAACCTCTACCGGGTGCCGGGCCAGGAAAGCCTGTCCAAAAAGCTGGTCGCCAACACCTTTGCCGACACGGTGTTCTTCACCAATTCGGGCACCGAGGCGATCGAGCTCGCCATCAAGATGGCGCGGCGCCACCATTTCGTCAGTGGCCATCCCGAGCGCTTCCACATCGTCAGCTTCGAAGGCGCCTTTCATGGCCGCACCATGGCCGCGATCAATGCCGGCGGGAACGAGAAGTACCTGGAAGGCTTCGGCCCCCGCATGCAGGGCTTCGATCAGGTGCCGCTAGGTGACCTGGACGCCGTCAAGAAAATCATCGGGCCGCAGACCGCCGCGTTGCTGATCGAACCGTTGCAGGGCGAAAGCGGCGTGCGCGCCGTGACGCCGGATTTCCTGCGCGCGCTGCGCAAGCTGTGTGACGACAGTGGCATCCTGCTGATCTTTGACGAGATCCAGACGGGCCTGGGCCGCACCGGCAAATTCTTCGCCACGGACTGGCTGGGCATCACGCCCGACATCATGACCGTGGCCAAGGCGCTGGGCGGCGGCTTCCCCGTCGGCGCGGTGCTGGCCACCGCCGAGGCCGCCAAAGGCATGACCGTGGGCACCCACGGCACCACCTATGGCGGCAATCCGCTGGCCATGGCGGTGGGCAATGAAGCCATCGACATGATCCTGGAGCCCGGCTTCCTGGATCACGTCAACAAAGTCGCCAACTACCTGCACCAGCAACTGGGCGCGCTGACGTCGGCGCATCCGGGCATGTTCGAAAGCGTGCGCGGCCAGGGGCTGATGATCGGCCTGAAGATGAAGACCGACGCCGCCGCCTTCATCGCCGCGGCGCGCGCCAATGGGTTGGTGGTCTTGCCGGCGGGCGACAATGTCGTGCGCCTGCTGCCGCCTTTGACCCTGACCGAAGAAGAAGCCCGCGAAGGGCTGGAATTGTTGAACAAGACCGCTTCGCAAGTTGAAGCGCAGAAAGCCGCTGCCCAATGAACGCGCCCCTGAAAACCAAGCCCAAGCACTTCCTGGACCTGTCCGATCACGACAGCGCCACCCTGAAGGCCATCATCGCCGATGCCAAGGTGCGCAAGCAGGCGCGCACTGGCCTGTCCAAAGGTGCGCTCGATGTCGACCGCCCGCTGAACGGCAAGGTGCTGGCGATGATCTTCGACAAGCAGTCCACCCGCACCCGCATTTCCTTCGACATGGCGGCGCGGCAGCTGGGCGGCAGCGCCCTGATGCTGACCGGCAACGAGATGCAGCTGGCGCGCGAGGAAACCATCGCCGACACGGCGCGGGTGATCTCGCGTTACGTGGACGCGGTGATGATCCGGCTGCTGGACCATGAGATGGTCGAGGATCTGGCCGCCAATGCGTCGGTCCCCGTCATCAACGGCCTGACCAAATGGTCCCATCCCTGCCAGATCATGGCCGACATCCAGACCTTCGAGGAGCATCGCGGCGCCATCGAAGGCGCCACCGTGTGCTGGACCGGCGACGGCAACAATGTGCTGACCAGCTGGGTGCATGCGGCGGTGAAGTTCGGCTTCACCCTGAACGTGGCATCCCCGCGCGAACTGACGGTGGACCAGGAAACCCGCGACTGGTCGGCCTCCAGCGGGCTGGTGCATTTCACCACCGACGCGCTGGCCGCGGCCGAAGGGGCGGACTGCGTCGTCACCGACACCTGGGTGTCGATGGGCGATGACAACGCCACCAAGCGCCAGAACCTGCTCAAGCCCTTCCAGGTGAACAGTGAGCTGATGAAGCTGGCCAAGAAGGACGCCATTTTCATGCATTGTCTGCCGGCCCATCGCGGCGACGAGGTCATTGACGCGGTGATTGACGGCCCCCGGTCGGTGGTGTTCGACGAGGCGGAAAACCGCCTGCACGCCCAGAAGGCGATTCTGGCCTGGGCGCTGTCCTAGGCGCTTTCTTGAAAATGGGCCCTTGCGGCTCCATATAGCGGTTCATGCCTGACAAAATGGAACCCGCGTCGCCCTATGGCGACTTCGTCCTGCCGTTCGATATCGCCAAGGCCGGCGTTCGCGGCCGCCTGGTCCGTCTGGACACGGCGTCCGCGCGGGCGCTGAGCGCCCATGCCCTGCCGGAACCTGCTGCGCGCGTGGCGGGCGAGGCCGTGGCGCTGGGCGCGCTGCTGGGCACCGCGCTGAAGCTGGATGGGCGGCTGACCATCCAGACCAAGGGCGATGGTCCGCTCGACTTGATCACCACCGATTATTACGGGGCTGATGAGGCGCGGGCCCGCGGCGTGCGCGGCTATGCCCGGCTGGACAAGGCGCGTTTCGAGGCGCTGGCGGAGAAAGACTTTGCGGCCTTGGCGGGCAAGGGCGCGCTGGCCATCACCATCGAGCCGAAAGTCGGCGGCAAGACTTATCAGGGTATTGTCGAGCTTTCGTCCGCCGGCATCGGCGCGTCGGCGGAAACTTATTTTGCCCAGTCCGAGCAGCTGCCCACCGTGATCAAGCTGGCGGCCGCGCCGCTCTATGTGGCGGGCGACAAGACCCCGCATTGGCGCGCCGGCGGCATCATGCTGCAGATGACGCCGGAAGCCGCCAAGGCCGGGGTGGAAAGCCGCTCCGACGATTGGGACCGGCTGTCGATTTTGCTGAAGACCGTCGAGGACCTGGAGCTGGTGGATACCTCGCTGGCGCCCGAGACTTTGCTATGGCGGCTGTTTCACGAGGACGAAGTGCGGGTGCAGCCGCCCGAGCCGGTGATGTTCCGCTGCGATTGCGATGCCGACCGCATCACCACGGTGTTGAAATCCTATCCGCCGGAAGAACGCGCCAGTCTGGCCGATCCCGACGGCGTCATCCGGGCGAGATGCGAGTTCTGTGGTAAAACCCACGAGATCACGCCGGACAGCCTGGCCTAGCCCAACTTGTCATGGCCGGCCTCCGAGCCGGCCATCCATCTTTCCGCAGGCACCATGGATGGCCGGGTCAAGCCCGGCCATGACAGCGGTTAGGTTGATGCCTTCGCAATCACCTTGCGCAGGAAGGCTTCGCAGGCCTCCAGCTCGCTGAGTTCGCAGAACTCGTCCGCCCGGTGCGCCTGGTCGATGGAGCCGGGGCCGCAGATCACCGCCGGAATGCCGTAATTCTGGAAATGCCCCGCCTCGGTGCCATAGGCCACCGCTTCCACCTGGTTGGCGCCGGTCAGCTCGCGCGCCAGGCGGATGGCGGCGGAGTCTTCATCCATCACAAGCCCCGGATACTGGGCGTGCAGGGTGGTGTTGAACGCCGCTTCCGGCGCGCGGCGCTGGTATTTGGGCAGCACCTCGGCGGCAGCACGCTCCTTGATGCGCGCGATGATGGCATTCGGATCGCGGTCGGGCAGGGCGCGATATTCCCAGGTCACCTCCGCTTCCTTGGCCAATATGTTCACCGCCGTGCCGCCATGGATCACCGTGGCCTGCACCGTGGAATGGGGCGGATCGAAACGCGGATCGGTATCGGCGCGCAGCTCGTCCCACACCTTGTCCAGCAGCGTCACGAACTCGCCCGCCATCATCACGGCATTGGCGCCCTTTTCGGGGCCGCTGGAATGATGTTCCCGCCCGCAGCATCTGGTGACCAGCTTGGCGCCGCCCTTGTGCGCGCCCACGATCTTCATCAGGGTGGGCTCGCCGATGATTGCCAGCGCGGGCTTAAGGTTCTGCGCTTTCAGATCGTCCAGCAGGCCCTTCACCCCGGCGCAGCCGACTTCCTCGTCATAGGACAGCGCGAAATGAATGGGCTTTTTGAGCCTGGCCTGGCCGATTTCCGGCGCCAGCGCCAGCGCGGTGCCAACAAAGCCTTTCATGTCGCAGGCGCCGCGGCCGAACAGCTTGGTTCCGCGCACTTCCGGCTTGAAGGGATCGCTCGACCAGTCCTGGCCATCCACCGGCACCACGTCGGTATGGCCCGACAGCACATAGCCGCCATCGCCGTCCGGGCCGAAGGTGGCAAACAGGTTGGCCTTGGTGCCGCCTTCGTCATAGGTCCGCCGGCAGCGGGCGCCGGATTTTTCCAGCATCGCTTGCGCGTAATCGATCAGCGCCAGGTTGGAATCGCGGCTGGTGGTGTCGAACCCGATCAGGTCCTTGACGAGGTCGAGGCTACTCATCGGTCGTTACGCGAAGCCGGATTGCCGATGATGTTGAGAAATTCGCGGCGGGTGTCGGAATTGTCGCGGAAGGCGCCCAGCATGGTGGAGGTCACCATGGTGACGCCGCTCTTGTGCACGCCGCGCGTGGTCATGCACTGGTGCGACGCTTCGATCACCACCGCCACGCCCTTGGGGTGCAGCACCTTCTCGATTGTGTTGGCGATCTGGGCGTTCATCTTCTCCTGCACCTGCAGGCGGCGGGCATAGGCTTCCACCACCCGCGCCAGCTTGGAGATGCCGACCACCCTGTTGGTCGGCAGATAGCCGACATGGGCGCGGCCGATGATCGGCGCCAGGTGATGCTCGCAGTGACTTTCAAAACGGATGTCGCGCAAGATCACCATGTCGTCATAGCCTTCGATCTCCTCGAAGGTGCGGGTAAGATATTCCTCCGGATCCTGGCCATAGCCGCTGAACCAGTCCTCGAACGCCTTGGCGACGCGGGCAGGGGTGTCGGCCAGTCCCTCGCGCGACGGGTCATCGCCCGCCCAGCGCAGCAGGGTGTGAACGGCCTTTTCGGCCTCTTCGCGGGTTGGCTTGCTCATGGGGAAGTTTCGCCCGCAGCGCCGGGCGTTTCAACCTTGCTGAACCTACGGTTTAGTGAATTTGCCTACGTTCGTAGGGGCTTTCCAGCAGGAAAGCGGGGATTTCGGCCTCGAAATTTTCGCCCGATGCACTGCGCATCTGATAGCGGCCGTTCATCGTGCCCGAGGCGGTCTCCAGCGGGCAGCCGGAGGTGTACTGAAAGCTCTCCCCCGGCGGGATCACCGGCTGGGCGCCGACCACGCCATCGGCGCGCACTTCCTGCACCCGGCCCGCGCCGTCCATGATGTTCCAGTAGCGCGACAGCAGCTGCACCGTCTCCTTGCCGCGGTTCTCGATGGTCACGGTGTAGGACCAGACATAGCGGTCGTCTTCCGGATCGGACTGGTCGTCCAGGTACGCCGGCTTCACCGACACGCGGATCGCCCGCGTCTCCAGCGCATACTGGTGACCGAGAGCTTCGTCCAATTCACTGTGTTCCAATCCAAACATGCGGCAATTATCGGGCGGCGGCCTTGGCCGCGCAAGCGGCATTTGCGCGCAATGGTTAGCGCCGTGAAAAATGTCAGAAAAGCCGCAGTTTAACGCGGCCCCGGGAGCATCGGCTCTTGTCGATGCGACCAAGGAAATCAAATGAGCCGCGCGTCAGCGCGGTTCAACCGTCACTTCGGTTTTCACCGAATTGGCGATGAAGCAGGCTTCGTGCGCCAGGTGGTGGATTTGTTCCAGGGTCGCCGCATCGGCGCTGCACACGATCTTCGGCCGCAGAATGACGCGTGTGATCCAAAGTTTCCCGCCGTCATTTTCCAGAAATCCTACCGCATCATCCTCGTAAGATTGAACGGTGACCTTCTTCTTGGTGCAGATCGCCAGGAAACTCAGCATGTGGCAAGACGACAGCGCCGCCACCAGCATGTCTTCGGGATCGCCATGCTTGCCGTCGCCACGATAGGCGGGCGAGGCGCTGGCGGTCATCACATCCTGGCCATCCTTGAAGGCGATCTGGTGTTCGCGCGGATAGGCTTCGTAGGTGAAGGGCTTGCCGCCATCGTTCCAGGTCAGGCGGATCTTGTGTTCGGCCATCACGCCACCTTCAGGGCTTGATCCAGGTCTTCGCAAAGATCCTCGGCATCTTCCAGCCCGACCGACAGGCGCAGCATGCCGCTGGTAACGCCGGCGGCGGCGTGGTGGCGTTCGAAGTGACGGGCGGCAAGCCGGCGGCCTTCCGCCTGGCCAATGCGCTGGGCCTGATCGACATCTCCAACAACCTGGGCGACTCCAAGAGCCTGCTCACCCATCCCGAAACCACCACCCACCAGAAAATGACTCCCGAGGCGCGCGCCGCCGCCGGCGTCACCAGCGGCATGCTGCGCCTGTCGGTCGGCCTGGAAGACGCCGAGGATCTTTGTGAAGACCTGGATCAAGCCCTGAAGGTGGCGTAATGGCCGAACACAAAATCCGCCTGACCTGGAC
>CANCMM010000032.1:0-10635 GCA_947379335.1 Alphaproteobacteria bacterium
AAGGGGCATTAGAGTATCCCCTTTCCGCCGCCACCACCACCTGAGCCGCCACCGCCTGAGCCGCCGCCACCAATGTGCCGCCGGCTTTGTCGACGGCAGCCTTCAGATGCATCACGGCATGCTGGGTGTGCAGCCAGGGGTCGTAACCCAGCTTGGCGCCCCCCTTTTCTTTCATGGGAGGCAGATTGTCGGGAATCCAGCCTTGCGGGCCTTCCGCCACCAGGTCGCGCGGCTCGAACAGCTTGGTGTCGGTCTGGTTGCGGACTTGCAAGGTGTAGCGGCCATCGACGAATACCGCCGCCTTGTCTTTCAGCACCACGGCCGCGCCGGCTGAGCCGGTGAAGGATGTCAGCCAGGCCAGCCGCTCGGCATAGGCGGGCAGGTACTCGCCCATATGCTGGTCACTGTGCGGCACGACAAAGCCGTCCAGCCCGCGTTTGGCCAATTCGGCGCGCAGGGCGGCAAGCCGCGGCGCACAGGTCGCGGGATCGGAAGTGTCGTCATAGGTCTGGAAGGGCTTGTCCATGCCCAAAGCCTAGCGCGCGGGCTTTTCCAAAACCAGCGCGCTCCACGGCCCGTCGCGGCGGCGGCCGATGAACCGCAGGTCACGATAAAAGCTGGCGACCAGCGCTTCCTGGTTCCGCAGCAGGCCCGACAGGACCAGCATTGCGCCGGGGGCCAGCGCCTTGATGATGGACGGCGCCAGCTGGGTCAGCGGCCCGGCCAGGATGTTGGCGATCAGCAGGTCATACGGCGCGCCGCCCGCCAGGATGGGATTGGTCAGTCCGTCGGCGGTGACGGCGCGGACCAGCGGACCCACGCCATTGGCGCGGGCATTGTCGCGCGTCACTTCGACGGCGACGGGATCGATGTCGGAAGCCAGAACGGGCCGCTTCCACAGCTTGGCCGCGCCGATGGCCAGCAAGCCGGTGCCGCAGCCCAGGTCCAGCACATTGCGGAAGGCGCGCTTGTTGGCCAGGTCGCTCAATACCGCCAGGCACAGCGCCGTGGTTTCGTGATGGCCGGTGCCGAAGGCCAGTCCCGCCTCGATCTTCATGGGGATAACGCCATGCGGCACGGTGCCGGCGTCATGCGCGCCATAGACGAAGAAACGCCCGGCCCGCACCGGCGGCAGGCCTTCCTGGCTGAGCTTGATCCAGTCCTGGTCGGGCAGAGGCGCGACGGTGATGGTCATGCCGGTGATGCGCGACAGATAGGCGGCGTCCGGCGCGTCGGTGTACAGCGCCTCGACCACCGCGCCGTCGGCAAAGGGTTCTTCCACGATCAGCACGGCCTGGGCGCTGCCGTCCAGCTCCAGCGCGGCGGCGGTGTCGGCGGCCTGCGTCTTGGTGAGCGCGACCGAGGCTTTCCACAAGGGCGGTGAGGGCATAGGCTTACCCGTAAATGCCGGGGCGGTATGCCGCGACGGCGGATGCCGGTCAACCGGCGCCCTGAAAGCCTATAGAGGGAGATGTCATGAAAACCGTACTTGTTGCCGCCTTGCTGGCGTTTGCGCTTCCGGCCATGGCGCAGGAGAAAGCCCCGCCCAAACTGTTCGCAAACGCCGCCGAGGTGGACGCCGCCCTGGCCAAGGTCCGGGCCGAGAAAAAGCCGGGCAACAATGTCGTGGTTCTGGTGTCGGTAGGCCCCTATCCGACGCAGCTGGAATACCGCATCCCCGGATCGCCTCCCAGCGCCAGCGTGCACAAGGCCCAGGCCGAGTTCATCTATATCGTGGCGGGCGGCTGCACCCTGATCACCGGCGGTACCCTGACGGAGCCGAAGGACAATGGCGCCAACATGGGCGGCACCGGCATCACCGGCGGTTCGTCCCGCAAGGTGGCCAAGGGCGATTACATCATGGTGCCGCCCAACACGCCGCACCAATATGCCGATGTGCAGGGCGAGCTGGCGATGGTGACGTTGCACATGCCGATGCAGCCGACTCCCTAAATGTCATGGCCCGCCGGAGTGCGGGCCACCCTGGTGAAGCCGTCACGGTGTCAAAGGCTTATTATGTCTATCTCTTGGCGAGCCAGCGTAATGGAACGCTTTATATCGGCGTGACCAATGATCTGGTTCGCCGTGCATGGGAGCATCGTGAAGGTATGGTTCTTGGATTCACAAAGAAGTATGGCGTGAAATTGCTCGTCTACTATGAAGCCTTTGATGACATTACGGCCGCCATCCATCGCGAAACACGTCTGAAGAAATATAAGCGCGAATGGAAATTAAATCTGATTGAGCAGCGCAATCCGGATTGGCGCGACTTGTCCGGCGAGCTGAGTTGACCCATCTGGGTGGCCCGCATTTGCGGGCCATGACAGCTGTGGGTGTTGCTACGCCCTCTGCACGAACTGATCGATGACCCGCTTTTCGCCGGCTTTGTCGAACTCCACCGTCAGTTTGTTGCCTTCTACATAGCGCACCCGGCCATAGCCGAACTTCTGGTGGAACACCCGGTCGTCGCGGGCATATTGCGAGGCGCTGGGGTCCGAGGTCTGTACGCTCCAGGCCTGGGCCTCGATCAGCGGCGGGCGGGTGCGCATCGAACCTTGCGCGGCGCGGTTGGCCTGGGCGCGCTTCCAGCCCGGTGAATCATAGGTGCTGCCGAAGTCCGCGGCATTCTGGTTGTCGCGAAAGCCGGTATAGCCGCCGTAAAAGCCTTCATCGACGGTGGCGTCGACATGATCCTCCGGGATTTCCTTGATGAAGCGCGACGGCAGGGCGCTCTGCCAGCTGCCATGCACCCGGCGGTTGGCGGCAAAGGAAATGCGGATGCGTTTTCGCGCTCGCGTCAGCCCGACATAGGCCAGCCGGCGTTCTTCTTCCAAGCCCGCAAGGCCATTCTCATCCATGGTGCGCTGGGACGGGAACAGGCCTTCTTCCCAGCCGGGCAGGAAGACGGTGTCGAACTCCAACCCCTTGGCGGCATGCAACGTCATCAGGTTGATGCGGTCGCCGGATTCATCCTGGGCGATTTCCATCACCAGCGAGACATGCTCCAAAAAGGCGGCGAGGGATTCAAAGCCCTCCATCGAGCGGACGAATTCCTTCAAGTTATCGAGCCGGCCCGGCGCTTCGGCCGACTTGTCGGCCTTCAGCATGTCGGTATAGCCGCATTCGTCCAGCACCATTTCGGCCAGTTCGGTATGGGGCAGGACGCGCGCGGTTTCCGTCCAGCGCGCGAAATTGGCGGAGAGTTCCCCCAAAGCCTTGCGCGCCTTGGGCGGCAGTTCGTCACTGTCGGCAATCTCGCGCGCCGCCGCCAGCAGCGGCAACTGCCGAGCACGGGCGTAAGAATGCAGGCTGGCGACGGACGCATCGCCGATGCCGCGCTTGGGCTTGTTGACGATGCGCTCGAACGCCAGGTCGTCATCGCCCTGGGCGATCAGGCGCAGATACGCCATGGCATCGCGGATTTCCTGGCGCTCGTAAAAGCGCGGGCCGCCGATGACGCGATAGGGCAGGCCCAATGAGATAAAGCGATCTTCAAACTCGCGCATCTGGAAGGAGGCGCGCACCAGCACCGCCATCTGGGCAAAGGCGTTGTTCTGGCGATGCAGGTCCTCGGCATCGGACGCGACGTTGCGGGCTTCTTCTTCGGCGTCCCACACCCCGGCAACGCGGATTTTTTCGCCCGGCTCGCCCTCGGTCCAAAGCGTCTTGCCAAGGCGTCCCTTGTTGGCGGCGATCAGGCCGGATGCCGCGCCCAATATGGCGGGCGTGCTGCGGTAATTGCGTTCCAGCCTTATGACCTTGGCGCCGGGGAAGTCGCGCTCGAAGCGCAGGATGTTTTCCACCTCGGCGCCGCGCCAGCCATAGATCGACTGGTCGTCATCGCCCACCACGCAGACATTGCCCGATCCCTTGGCCAGAAGGTTCAGCCACAGATACTGGACCACGTTGGTGTCCTGGTATTCGTCCACCAGCATGTAGCGAAAACGGTCGCGGTAATCGGCCAATATGTCGGGCTGGGTCTTGAGGATGTGCAACGTCTCCAAGAGCAGGTCGCCAAAGTCGGCGGCGTTCAGCGCCTTCAGCCGTTCCTGATACTGGTGATAGAGCAGCTTGCCCTTGCCGAAGGCATAGCCTTGCGCTTCGCCTTCGGAAACATCGGCGGGGCGCAAGCCGCGGTTTTTCCAGCCATCGATCATGCTGGCCAAGGTGCGGGCAGGCCAGCGCTTCTCGTCCACACCTTCGGCTTCGATCAACTGCTTCATCAGGCGAAGCTGATCGTCGGTGTCCAGGATAGTGAAGTTGCTCTTCAGCCCGGCCAGCTCGGCATGGCGGCGCAACATCTTGGCGCCGATGGAGTGGAAGGTGCCCAGCCACTGCATGCCTTCGACCACGCCGCCGATCAGGGCGCCGATGCGCTCCTTCATTTCGCGCGCCGCCTTGTTGGTGAAGGTGACGCACAGGATCTGGCCCGGCCAGGCGCGGTGGGTGGCCAGGATATGGGCGAGGCGGGTGGTCAGGACGCGGGTCTTGCCGGTGCCGGCGCCGGCCAGCACCAGCACGGGACCGTCCACCGCCTCCACCGCTTCGCACTGTTCCTTGTTCAGGCCGGCGAAATAGGGCGGCTCGCGCGGGACCGGCGCGGTCGAAGGCTCCTCGCTGAACGCGGAATCCAGGGGGTCGGAATAGCGGTCGCCATAACCACTCATGGCGCGCCGGCGGAATCTGAAGGCATGAGAACGATATTAGAACGAAGGGGCCGCAAAGCCCACCTAATTATGATCGTCCTCGTTTTCCAGCTTGTGCCCGGCAAGGCCTTTTTCCGCCTTGTCCTTGCGCGCTTCCGCCAGGTTCCGAACCGCCTTGGGCGTGCCGTGCAGGACGCGGTTGGCCGCGGCGGTCTTGTCCTTGTCCATCTTCGCCCGCGCCTTGCGGGCCCGGTTCAGGTTGACGAGCTCAGCCATTCTCGCGGGCCGTGGCGCGGGCATAGGCCGGGCGGTCGGTGACGCGCTTCACATAGGCTTCCAGCAGCGGCGTGGATTCCAGCAGCGGCGAGCCCATGAACATCTTGAAGGTGGTGGCGATCAGGATGTCCACGGCGCTGAACTTGTCGCCCAGGATGTAAGGGCCCTTTTCCAGGGTGGCGTTGACCAGCGCCATCACTTCGTCGGTCTTAACCCAGCCGGCGGTGCCGCGGGGGATTTCCCATTTCATGTAGGCGCTCATCCAGGCCGGCTCCATCACCCCGGCGTAGTAAGCCAGCCACGAGACATAGGCGCCGCGCTTGGCATCACCCACCACCGGCCCAATGCCGTTCTGGGTGAACTTGTCGGTGAGGTAGAGCGCGATGGCGCTGGATTCGAACACCAGCGTGTCGCCGTCCTTCAGCGCCGGCGACTTGCCGTGGGGATGGGGATTTTCCGGATCGACGCCGCCGCTGCCGTCGGGGCGGCGGATATTGGCGATGCGATGGATCTCATAGGGCGCGCCCAACTCTTCCAGCAGGAAGATGAAGCGCGAGGAGCGGGTGCGGGGATGGTGGTAGAGTGTGAGCATAGGCGAAGGCTATTGCCTTGCGGCGAGGGCGTAAAGCCTGAGCGCGCTGGCAAGAGGCCGAGCGCCGCGCGATGCGTCAATCTGGGCCACCAGCGCCGCCAGGCTGATGCGCTGTTGTTGGGCAGTTTGGTCGATCACCGCCCAGAACTCCGCCTCCAGCGCAACGCTGGTGCGATGTCCCGACAGGGAGAAGGAACGCTTTTTCAGGCTCATCGAATGGCCCGCCAGTCCAGGATGTCCAGTTCCTTTACCAGCTTGGCGCCGCCGGGGCGGGGCGGGATCAGCACTTTGGGCCGTTTCAGATTTGTGACGGCGCCGGCCGCGATCACGGCATTGCGGTCGGTCCAGCCATCGGTATCCAGCAGCCGCACCCGGCCCCATTGACGGCGCAAGGCGCGGACCAGGTCATCGGGCGTGTCGTCATCATCATCCGCCACGATCACGTTCATCAGGAACAGGCTGCCCACCGGCTTCATCCGCGACTTGGCCAGCTTGAAGAAGGAAGGCTGCATGAAGGCTTCCGGCATGCCGCCTTCGCCGAACGCATCCAGCACCAGCGCGTCGTGGCGCTGGCGGTTTGCCTTCAGATATTCGATGCCGTCCGCGACATGGCAGGTGACGGCCTCGGGCAGGTGGAAATACTTGCGGGCGATGTCGAAGCTGAACTTGTGCAGGTCCACCACCGTGACCTGGACATTGCTGCGCACCAGCATGGTGGCCAGGGTGCCGCCGCCGCAGCCGATCATCAGCACGTCGCGCACGCCGGCCTGCATCAGGAAGAAATACATGGCGTGGATATAATCGGCCGTGGACACGCCATGCGCGTCGGCCGCGCTCTGGTGATATTCCTTCTGCCAGTAGCTGACCTTGCCGGTACGGCTGTCCTGGATGATGTAATGGCCGGGCGCGGGGATAATGCGGTTGGTGGGCATCAGGAAAGCCGCTTCATGAAATAGACGGTGGCATGGCCCAGCGGGTAATCGGGGATGGTGCCGAAGGCGATGTAACCTTGCTTCTCGTAAAAGCCGGGCGCCTGGAAAGTGCCGGTATGCAGCCACATTCCGATGCAGCCACGCTTGCGGGCGATCGCTTCAGCTTTTTCCAGCAATTCGGTGCCCAGGCCCTGGCCGCGGAATTCTTCGGGCACCACCAGCAGGTCCACGAACATCCAGCCGGCGACGGAGACACCCCACAGCCCGCCTGTCATCGTGTCATCGGTGCCGCGCAGGGTGATGGCCAGTTGCTCGGCCTTAATCGGCCCGACATGGCTTTCATTGTAGGCACGCAGAGGCTTGAGAATGGCGTCGCGCAAACCCGGATCGGGCGCCTCGTCGATATCGATCCGTGGCTTCATGGCCGGGAAGATGGAGCCCGCACCCAGAAGATGCAAGCTCACTTCCAATAGTCGGGAAGGCCCGGCTTGGTCGCGGCTGCGATGGCGATGGCATCTGCGCCATCCGCGCCCCCGGCTTTCAGCGCATCATACAGCTGCCGGTACAGCTTGTCCTTGGTGTCCGGCGACAGCGACTCGAAGGCGGTGCTGTAGATCATGTAGCTCAGGGGATAACGGAACAACCGGTGACTGAGATCGAAGCTGCGCAAGGTGCGGCCCTTGCCATCAAAGGGACCGCGCCTGGTGAAGTCTGCGGTGAAACCGGAATTGCCGCTGATCGGGCCGGGCAGGGGCACCTCGCTGGCGAAAGTCATGTAGGCGACCAGATCGACCAGTCCGGCATCCGAATATTGCTTGTTCAGCACAAACACGCGGTTGGTGAAGCCGGTCTGATGCTCCAGGGTCATCAGCGCCACGATATCGCTGGTGGGTTTCAACGCATGCACCGGATCAAAGCGGTCCGACAGGCCGGCCAGCGTCGGGCCACCCTCCGCCGGCAGTTCATAGGGCTTGTCGGGATCTGGCGCGGTGATGTTGCCCAGGTGGCGCATGTTTTCGGTCTTGCCGGTGATGTACCAGCCGCCCCAGCGATCCTCGAAGGCGCGCGTCTGGTCGGTCACGTCGAAGGGATGGGCGGGATTGGGGATCTGCGGCATGCCGTCGGCGGTGGCGATGATATTGGCCACGATCCAGCCCGGTGCCACATTGTTGACCATGCCATGGCAGACCGCGCAGCGCGCGCTTTCTTCCACCAGCTTGGGCGTGCCCGATCCTTTGGCATCAGGCGCATTGTTATCCAGCGTGTAGAAAACAATGCCGCCGCGCCGGTCGTTGGCGATGATCTCGATCAACCCGCCCGGATGCACTGCGCCCACCGCCACATCGTCGTTGAAATAAAGGGTGCGCGGTGTTTTGGGGGTAATGCGGTCGAACTGCAGGCTGGAACTGGTGAAGGGCAGAACCTGGGACTCGGGCGAGAGTTTGAGCGCCTTCAGCACGCTTTCCAGATAGCCATGGCCGTCCGCCGCATAAGCCAGTTTGACCTCGCCTTTGGCCAGCTTGGCTTCCAGCGCCGCCACCGCGTTGGTGGTGTCCGGTTCATTGTCGGCGCGCGCCATCGCGATCGCCGCTGCGGCCAGCGGCAGTATAAGCAACAGCCGTGTCTTCATCCGGCGTGGGATATCACTTCGGCGCGATCATGTCTTCGGGTTTCACCACGGCGTTGAATTCCGCCTCAGTGACGTAGCCGCCGCCGACCGCTTCTTCCTTCAAGGTGGTGCCGTTCTTGTGCGCGGTCTTGGCGATCTTGGCGGCATTGTCATAGCCGATCTTGGGGGCCAGCGCCGTCACCAGCATCAGCGAACGTTCCAGTCCCGCCTTGATGTTGTCGCGGCGCGGCTCGATGCCGACCACGCAATTGTCGGTGAAGCTGACCGCAGCGTCCGCCATCAGGCGCACCGACTGCAGGAAGTTATAGGCCATCACCGGGTTGTAGACGTTGAGTTCGAAATGGCCCTGGCTGTCGGCAAAGGTCAGCGCGGCATTGTTGCCGAAGATCTGGACGCAGACCTGGGTCAGCGCCTCGCACTGGGTGGGATTGACCTTGCCCGGCATGATCGACGAACCGGGCTCGTTTTCCGGCAGCGCCAGTTCGCCCAGGCCCGAGCGCGGACCCGAACCCAGCAACCGGATGTCGTTGGCGATCTTGAACAGGCTGGCGGCCACCGTGTTGATGGCGCCGTGGCTGAACACCATGGCGTCATGGGCGGCCAGGGCCTCGAACTTGTTGGGCGCGGTGGTGAAACCCATGCCGGTGATCTTGGCGATCTTGTCGGCCACCATTTTGTCGAAGCCGATGGGAGCGTTCAGCCCGGTGCCCACGGCGGTGCCGCCCTGGGCCAGTTCCATCAGCTTGGGCATGGTCTGTTCGATGCGGGCAATGCCGTTGGCGACCTGGGTGGCATAACCGGAGAATTCCTGGCCCAGGGTGATGGGGGTGGCGTCCTGGGTATGGGTGCGCCCGATCTTGATGATGTCCTTCCAGGCGGTGACTTTCGCAGCCAGCGCGGTGTGCAGATGCTTGAGCGCGGGCAGCAGCCGGTGCTGGATTTCCTCGGCGCAGGCAATGTGCATGGCCGTGGGATAGGTGTCGTTGGACGACTGGCTCATATTGACGTGATCGTTGGGATGAACCGGCTTCTTGGAGCCCATCGTGCCGCCCAGCATCTGGATGGCGCGATTGCTGATCACTTCATTGGCGTTCATGTTGGACTGGGTGCCCGATCCGGTCTGCCACACCACCAGCGGGAAATGCTCGTCCAGCTTGCCATCGATGACTTCCTGGGCGGCCTTGATGATGGTCTCGCCGATGGTCTTGTCGAGCCCGCTCAGCGCCATGTTGGTCTCGGCGGCGGCGCGCTTGACGATGCCCAGCGCCCGGATGACCGGGGCGGGCTGCTTTTCCCAGCCGATCTTGAAGTTGCCCAGGCTGCGCTGGGCCTGCGCGCCCCAATAGCGGCTGTCGTCAACCTCGATGGGGCCGAACGTGTCTGTTTCGGTGCGGGTCTTGGTCATGGAATTGGGTCTTTCGAAATGGATTATTTTTTGCGAAATGAATCCAGGCTGACCACTTCACCGGGCTTTTCGCCGGCAGCGGGCGCGGCCTTGGCCGCCTCGGGCGCTTCGGCCTCGGCGGTCGGTTCCGGCATATTGGTCGGCACCATAACGGGGCCGGTGGCGGGTTTGGCGACATCGCCCTCGGCGCGGAACTGCAGCCCGAACTGCACACCGGGGTCGAAAAAGGCGGTCAGGGCATTGAAGGGAATATGCAGCGGCGCCGGCAGCTTCTTGAAGGTCAACGTCACCTCGAAATAATCGTCCTTCACCTTCAGCGCCCAATACTGGTGTTGGATGATGATGGTCATTTCGTCGGGATACTGCTCCTTCAGGAAGTCGGGAATGTCCACACCGTCAGCATGGGTCTTGAAGGTCAGGTAGAAATGATGCGCGCCGATCAGGCCGGACTTTTCGATGCGTCGCAACGCGTCGCGCACGACGCCGCGCAGCGCCGAGTCGGTAAGAGCCTGATAACCGATAAAGTCTTTTGCCATATGCCTTCGGAGACTAAGCGCCGCATGGGTGGAGTCAATTGCGGCAGGGGGCCTGGGCCGCCCGCGCAGGGCCATTTTGACGCAATTGCGAGGAAAACGGAACCGGACCGGCGTAAACGCCGTTGTGAATAGGCCGTGCCAATAACCCCCGGGAATCCTGTCATGAAAATTGCGCAGATCGCCCCCCTGGTGGAAAGCGTGCCGCCCACCCTGTATGGCGGTACCGAACAGGTGGTGTAACCGGTGGCCTGCGCCACCGCGGCGCGCACACCGAAGTCGCTATCGTTTCTCGCCGTGGCGATATCTCGATCAAGATTACACAGTAGGGAAAATGGTGGGTGCTTCTGTCGTCTCGCCGCTGTCGCGGCTCGCTAGCGCCAGCTTTTCTAATTCGCTTCGCTCATAAGAAAAGCTAGGCGTGCCCGGTAGCAGAAGGTAGTGGGGGGTTTCTGTTGCCCGGTACCCCCCGAACCGCGCTTGGCTAACCGAAGTTAGGCAGCGAGGGCCATTTCATTATCGTTGGCACCTAAACAATAGTCCGATGACGGCGGAACCATACCGGGCAAAAGAACTGCCTTTACACATCCGTCGATCCTGTTTCGCCCCCACAAAAACCCA
>CANCMM010000033.1:0-10133 GCA_947379335.1 Alphaproteobacteria bacterium
TCGGGGCCAGAACGCCTCGGTTCCGGGCCTGTTCTACCCTGTGATCGGGCCGTACAGCGACATGGGCCGCTACTTCACCATCGGCCTCAAGGGCAACCTCTAGAACCCGATACTGTTTCCCCCTGGACCGGCGCCGCTTCCCCGGCGCCGGTCATTTTTTTGGGGCGAAGCCTAGATTGCCGGCACCACGTCAAACGCGATCGTGGTGCGGGGCGCGCGGTCGTGGAAGGGCACCGTGCCGTGCCACATGTAAGAGGGGAACAGCACCAGCCTGCCGGGCATCGGCTGAATGGTGCGCCGGATGCGATGTTTCAGCATGGCATCAAACGGCGGTTCGCCGAACTTGATCCAGCCTTGCTTTGCGGTTTCGTCCTTCACGGCTTCCGGTACCGACACGTAATAACAGGAACTTATCCAGCCATCGGGATGGATATGATTTACGTGAAAACCGCAGTCACGCAGACGCGACGACCAGGATCCGGAATAGCGGAATGTTTCTGCCCGCCGCGACAGCAAGGGGTGGCGAGGGTCCTCGCCAAGTTCCACAATATAGCGCGCCACCGCCTCGTCGATCCGCTGCTTGAGCTTGACCACCAAAGGCAGACCGGTGGGGAACAGATGGCCGGGCGTCTGCGTGCCGCCGCGCAGGCTTTGATCGATCAATTCGCGGCTCTTGGGGTGAAGGCGGTCCAGCGCTTCATTCAGCTCGGCGTTGAAAATCGCCATGTCCGAATAGCCTTCCGGCGGCTCAAGGTCAAAACTTCGCACCAAAGTGTCGTAGCGATTGATGGTCTCGTCCCTACCGTCCTCCAGCACGCGTGATGCGATGCTCAGAATCGCCAGGCAGGACGGATTGGTGGGTGCGGTTGCAAGCCCCTGTTCACAAAGCCATGCCGCTTTCTGCGGATCGCCAGCCAGTAGGGCCGGTTCTGCGGCGATACTGAACAGGCCAGCATCATCACGATGGCGTGCCAGAAGGGATTCGTACAACGCGACCGCCTCGGCATGACGTCCCATACCCGTCAGTGACTGGGCGACACCGATGGCAGCGAGCCGGTCGTCCGGGTCGCGCGCCTGTTGCGTGGCGTATAGGGAATGCGCTTCCGCATGGCGTTTTTCCCTAATGAGAAAGGAGGCCTTTCCCAGCAGCAGATCGCGGTTCTTCGGCCCGCGGCCATAGGATTTCAGGAATTCTTCGCTGCGGCCCAGCTGGTAGAGCAGCGCATTATAATCGTGATGCAGTGCGGGATCGGCGGGCGTGCGCCTGATCTCCTGTTCAAATATCCCCACCGCTTCATCGAACCGGTCCAGATTCTGAAGCGTTTCGGCGCGGTGGCGCGGCAGGCCCGGCAAGGTTGCATCGATCGTTTCGGCGCTGTCGAGTGCCGCCAGTGCTTCGCTGTCCTTGCGTTGGCGGCGAAGGGCCTGGGCCAGCTGCAGGTATAGTTGTGCTTTGAGGCGCGGCTCGGTCGCGGCGGACAGTCCCTTGCGCGACGCAGTTTCGGCCTCTGCGGGGCGCCCCGCGTCCACCAGAATCGCGGCCAGAGCCAGATCGGCGTGGGGGAGGATCGGCGTTAAACTCAGCACCCGGCGAATGTATTTTTCCGCCTCGTCCAACCGTCCCGTCCGGTGCAGCAGCGCGCCCAACTCGAAAATCGCGGGCGCAAAATCCGGATTGTGCTTCAAGGCGGTGCGAAGAGCCGTCTCGGCCTCTTCCGTCCGGCCAATGCGCGACAGCGTCATTCCAAGATTGAAAGCGAAGATTGGCTCATGCGGCGCCGCTAGCGCCGCCTGGTTGAACAAGCCGGCGGCTTCAGCAAGACGGCCCTGATTCATCCGCAGGGTGCCCGCGATGTTCAGCAGATCAGGGGTGGGCGGGAGTTTGCCGCTAAAAAGGGGCGCCAGCGCAACCTCGGCGGCTATCAGATTGCCGCTCTGCAAGGCATTTGTCGCGGTCATCAGCAAATGCTGAATCGCCGGGGACGGGGCGGGCGTGATCATTATCCCACCCTATGACAGCAGGCATCCCTTTCCCAGCGGACGGCGCATGGGAAGAAAACGCATCGGCTTTCCTGTCAAGGGCGAGACACTGGCGCCGGAGAACGGGCCGTAGACCGCGTATATTACGACGTGGTTGGTATGCTGGCTGTTACGGCCTGTTGCGGGGCCGTACTATTTCCGCCGCCGGCGGTGGCGATGAGAAGGCCTGCGGCCAACACGCCGAGGCCGCCGAATACCAGCCACTCCTTGTCACCCATTTGGGCTGCACGCACGCCAGCCGGCTTTCCCGGCACAAGCGGATCCGCAAAGGAGGTCCCCGAGATGGAAAGGGCGATAGCGGTAACAATTGCGCCCGTCATAACGTAGGATTTCCGCATAATACCCCTCGAATTCTGGTTTTTTTCTGCTTATATAGTGACTTGGCAGCGCTGCCAAAACAAGGGCAGAATCTGATAAATCTGTCGGAAGAAGCCTCTTTTTCGGCCTGAAGGGCGTCATTCAGCGATGCAGCGTGATAGGCGCAATTTTCTTTCATATGCCGTGGCCGGTTTTGCCTTTGTCTAAGGGCGACACCGCTACCAACGGGGGCGGCGTGCAGCGAATTCTCATGGCGGCTGCGGTTCTGTGCGCCCTGACGGGCGCCGCGGGCGCGGCGGATAATGCGGTGACACCGGGCGAGATCGTCATAGAGCGGCCGACGCTTCTGTCGCTGGGTTTTGACTGGAAGATCGCCGGCGATAACAACCGCAATGCCGTGGTGGCCCTGACGTATCGCAAGGCCGGGCAGGGAAAGTGGCGGAATGCGCTGCCGCTGTTTCGCATGGGCGGGGAGTTCATCGCCGGGCCCAAGCCCCAGTATGGCGGCCTCAACTATTACAATTATACGGTCCCACCCGCTTTTGCGGGCAGCGTGCTCAATCTTGAGCCGGACACCGAATACGAAGTGCATTTGACGACGCGCGATCCGGACGGGGTCAACGGCGCGGCGGAAAAAACCCTCACCGTGCGCACCCGCAAAGTGCCTGCGCCCGCAACCGGCGGGCGCGTCTATCATGTTTATCCCTTCAGTCACAAAGGGCCATTGGGACCGGGCGAATTCATCGGTCTTCTGGCCGCCTATTACATGGGCGCCGATGAAAGCGACCACAGCAATGTCTTTGCAACGCGGGTCAGGCCAGGCGACGTCATCCTGGTCCATGCCGGCGTCTACAAGGACAACCGCTTTGTCTATGGCGGGTTCGACAAGACGATTGAAAATTATGGCACGTCTTTCGACGGCACCTATTACCTCACCGCCAGCGGTACACCCGATAAGCCCATCGTCATCAAGGCGGCAGGCGATGGCGAAGTGGTGTTCGATGGAGACGGCAACGACACGCTCTTCAACCTGTTGGCCGCCAGCTACAACTATTTCGACGGCATTAACGTGCGCAACACCAATGTCGGATTCCTGCTGGGCATCAAGGATATTCTGGGCGCCGACGGTTTTACTCTGGTCAACAGCCGCGCCACCAATGTCGGGCGCGTGGTGCGCGATGACTGGGCGAAGTCCAAAGACTTCTATATCGCCAATAACGTCTTTTTGGGTCGTCACGACCCCCAGCGCATCACCAGCTGGATCGGGACAGATGTGTGGGCAAAATATCCCGACTTTCCCGCGCCTATCACCAGCGAGTATGCGGTGAAGGTCTATGGCCAGGGCCATGTCGTGGCGCATAACTATATCGCCAATTTCCACGATGCTATCGACCACGCCACGTTTGGCGTTCCCAGCGACAAGCCAGGGGAATATGGCGCCTCGGTGGATTTTTACGGCAATGACATGTTCAACATCACCGACAATTGCATCGAGCTGGACGGCGGCGTTCACAACATGCGCGCCTTTGACAATCGCTGCGCCAACACGGCGCATCTGGCTTATAGCGTCCAGCCGATCTTCGGCGGGCCGGCCTATATCTATCGCAATATTGCCTACAACAATGTCGCGACCGGTGCGCTGAAGCTTCTGGACAACCCCTCGGGCATTCTGATTTACAACAACACTTTTGTCGGCGGTGCCGGATCGCTGGGCCCGGCTTCCAATTTCCATTTCCGCAACAATCTGATCGTGGGTGATGGCGGGCGAAGGCCGATTTTCCAGGTCAAAACTTTCACCCCCTATTCCTCATCGGATTACAACGGCTTTGGGCCAAACCCTGTGCCCGGCAACTTCGCCTGGGACGGTCCGCCTTTTGATGGCGCCAATGGCGGCAGGGTGCATAAGGCGTACGACACGTTGGCGGACTACCAGAAGGCGAGCGGTCAGGACGTCCATAGCATCACGCTGGGGCTGGATGCCTTCGTCAATGTCAAACCGACCGATGCATCCGATCCGCGCAAATTTTTCTCGCCCGAAAATTTGGATTTCCGTCTCAGGCCGCGTTCCACCGCCATAGATAAAGGTTTGGTGCTGCCCAATATCACCGATGGCTTCAAGGGCAGAGCGCCGGATCTGGGGGCGTACGAGCTTGGCAGCGCGCCGCCGCATTATGGACCGGAGGTCTGGCCGGTTGGAGATGCGCCCTCACAGCTCCGGTCGGAGACGGGTCCGCCGCATTAAGGTGTGGCTGTGGCCGGCCTTGGCCCATCGCGTCCGGGTTGGACCACAGGAATCGGCGGATCATCAGCCGGCGGTGGTGGTGCGTTGATCCCCTCAGCCGGCACATCGAGGCCGGCGATCCAGGCGATGCCGTTCAGCAGGTATTTCCGGTACGCTGCTAAATTGTGCATGTTGTCGTGGAAATCCGATCCGCCCCACACGAAAGAGCGGCCGCCATCGGGACGGTTGAAGATCCAGGACATCGGATCGGGCCCGCCATTGCTGGCGGTGGCGGGCATGGCCTGCAGCAACTCGGTGCGCCGCGGATCGTGATAGAGGAAATAACGCGAGAACATTTCGTCACGATAGGTCCAAGTCTGCACGCCGTTGAGAACGGGGTGGCGCACGGGCAGGGGTGACACGGTCCAGGTGTCGACAGGATTGTGCGAGGAATAGGGCAGCCAGTTGCCGCCGAACCAGTCCATCAGGAAGCGCTTGCCGACCCAGTTGTCCACCCACATGGTGTAGTGGAAGATCGCAAGGCCCATCTTCCGCTGCTTGATCACCGCATCAAGCTTGTTCAGCCAGTCGGTATGCTCCGCATCATAGGTGCGTCCGTCGGTATCCTGGTCCTGCGGGAAAAGGATGCCCGTCTCTCTCTTGAGCCAGGCGCCATTGCCGAAGACCACCAGGGCGTCGGCATCGTCCAGTTCGCTGATGTCCCGAGGCGGCTTGGTGACGACCTTCACCACCGTCTTCACCCCGCGCAGATTGGTGGCGTGCTCAAGTTGCCAGGCCAGTTCGGTCAGGTCGCGCTCATACTCATGCCGGCCGGGCGCGCCATGCTCCTTGGGTCCCGCCCAGAAAATGATCTTCTTCACCCGTGCCGGGCCTTGCGCTCTGGCGCCATCAAGACGGGCGATGGAACCAGCAGCGCCCAGCAGGATCGCCAGCGCCAGGGCGGCGCGGCCTGCCGTCTTCCAGAAGCTTTGCATCGTTTGTCTCCCCGCGTTGAAGCGGTGGCGAAGGCCGTTTCTTCGCCGCCCTTATTTCTTTGAGGACTGCGCGCGCAGATCCAGGAATTCCTGGATGGCGGCGTGGTTCACCGGCAGCTTGTCGATATTGTCCTTCATCCATTGGGTGAAGTCGGCTTCGATTTCCGGGGTCCAGCCGCGGTCGATCTGGCCGGCAGTGTATTTCTGCTCCTTCAGGCGCAGATGCCCGAAAATATCGCGCAACCGGGTGCGCTCGGATTCCTGCACCACCCGCATGGCCAGTTGCGGCGGGATGAAGATCACGCCGCCGTCGCGACCCAACACCACATCGCCCGGCATCACTGCCGCATGGCCGATGCGGGTGGGGCTGTTGATGGAGGTCATGGTGGAGTTGAGCGGACGGCCCTCATCGCCGATGCGGCCGAAATGATGCGATGGGTCATAGGCGCGATAGAAAGCGATGAAATTGGGCAGCTCGCGCAAGCCATTGATGTCGCGCACCGCTCCGTCATAAACGATGCCGTTGCCGGAGCGGGCATAGATGGCGTTGCCGACATTGTCGCCGATGGAGGGTCCGTCCACCTTCAATCCGAAATGATCACTGACATAGACATCGCGCTGCTGCAGCATGTCTACCGGCCAGGCATTGGGTCCGCCTTTGCGCCCCTCCACCTTGCCGTCGGCCTCGATCACTTTCTGCAAATCCAGGCGCCCGGGAATCCAGCTCGAGGTGAGGGCGCGGCCGATCAGAATCTTGTCGGGATAAAGGGTGGCCCAGCCGTCCTCATACTGATGCTCATAGCCGGCATAGCGCAGGGTGGCCCAGGCTTCCTCCAGGGTGACGCTTTTCATCCGGTCCAAAATGGCGTCCGGCACCTTGGGCCGGCCATCGGCGACGCGTTCGCCCTTCCATTCCGGCGTGTCATGGATGACTTCGGCGGGACTGAGGAAACCCTCATGCGCCCAAGCAGGCGTCAAGGCCGGTGTTGCAAGTGCGAAGACAATGGCGGTCGTGCGTGCCAGATTTTTCATGGTCATTTCCCCAATCATCCCAATGAGGAATAATCTCATCAGAGCGCACCACGGCAAGTAAAATCGTTAGCGCTAACAAGCCTGCCATGCTTTAGTTTGCGCCAGGGGAGGGACTGATGGATCGCCGCTCTTTTGTGGGCGCGGCTTTTTATGCCGCGCTGATGGCTGACGCCAAGGCGGCCGGCACCAGCCGCGTGCCCAAGCTCAGGATTCGCGAAGTGCGCGCCATCCGGCTGCGGAACGGATTCAACAGCCGCTTCGTGCGCATCTATACCGAGGAGGGGCTGACCGGCACCGGCGAGTGCGTGGACTCCGTCGGCACCGAATACATCATCAACAACAATTTCAACGTGATGCTGAAGGGGCGCGATCCGCTCGACATCCAGGGAATCCTGGCAGACTTCTGGGGCTATCACAAAGTCAATCTGGGCGGTGCGCCGTCGGTGATGTTCGTGCATGGCCAAGGCGGGCCGTACCTGACCGCCGTCAGCGGCGTGGAAATGGCGCTGTGGGACCTGGCGGGCAAGGCGTTCGGCCTTCCCATCCATCATCTGATGGGCGGCAAGATGCGGGACCGCGTGCCGGTCTATCTGCATGCCGCCAACCCCACCATCGCGCGCAAGGTGCTGGACCAGACCAAGACCAAGGTGATCAAGGTGGGGCTGGATTATTCCGACGATAGCTGGTCGATCAAGAAAGGCTATGAGCCGACACGGCCCTATCATCTGCACATGACCAACAATCAGGTGGATGACGTGGTCAATTTCTTTGCCGGCTTCCGCAAGGAACTGGGCAAAGATGTCGAGATCGGGCTGGAATGCCACGCTCATTACGATACCGAGACCGGCATCCAGATCTGCAACCAGATCGAGCCTTATCGCCCGTTATGGGTCGAGGAGCCGGTGCCCAGCGACAATGTCGAGTCCATGCTGCGCATTCGCAACAATACGCGCGTGCCGATCGCGGCGGGTGAGAATATCTATACCCGCTACGGCTTTCGCCCCTTTTTGGAAAAACAGGCGCTTTCCATCCTGCAGCCGGACTTCACCAAGACCGGCGGGCTGATGGAGGGGCTGAAGATCGCCGCCATGGCGGAGACTTACAATGTGCCCCTGGCGCCGCATGGGGTTTGCACGCCGCTGGGCACCTTGGGCATCACCCATGTCTGCGCTGTGATTCCCAATCTGCTGGTGCAGGAATTCACCCAGTATCAGGAAAAGAATTTCACCGAATTGTGCGAGCCGGTGAAACTGGATGCCGAAGGCTTTCTGCCGGTCCCCGATGCGCCGGGCATCGGCATCAGCCTGAACGAGGCCGCAGTGAAGGAACGGCTGGACCCGGAATTCAGGATGCTGTGACGCAGATTCCGTGGAAAGAACGATCTCCCATGTTCTCGAACAGATCGATGGAAGCCGAAGGATGAAACGCCGGCAATTTCTGGGTGCTACCGCTGCAACCATGGCTGCCCTGGGCGCCCATGGCGAGGCCATCGCGGCAAGCCGGCGCAAGCCCAATTTCATCATCATTCTCTGCGATGACCTGGGCTGGGGCGATATCGAGCCGGAAGGCGGAAAGACCATCCGCACCCCGAATCTCAATCGCATGGCGGCAGAAGGAAATGTTCTGACCGATTACTATGCGCCGCAGAATATCTGTACGCCCTCCCGCGCGGGCTTGCTGACCGGGCGCTACGCGATCCGCACCGGCCTGGGCTATAGCGTGATTTTGCCGAACGATGATCGGCGCCTGCCGCTTTCAGAGGTGACGATTCCGGCGGCGCTCAAGCCGGCGGGCTATGTCAGCGCGCTGTTCGGCAAATGGCACCTGGGTCATACAGGTCCCACCTGGCAACCGACCCGCCATGGTTTCGATCAATTCTTCGGCCTGCAATACAGCCACGACATGAAGCCGTTGGCGCTGTACACCGATAACGGTCCGGATCAGGAGCCGACGCGCGAAGAGGTCATTGAAGATCAACTGCAGCAGCGATTCTACGCCGCGGCTGAAAAGTTCATCACCGATCACGCGGACCACCCATTCTTTGTCGAACTTGCACTGAGCGCGCCGCATCTGCCGAACTACCCCGATGCGCGATTCCGCGACAAGACCATGCAGGGCGCCTATGCCGACACGGTCACGGAAATCGACGCGATTGTCGGACGCCTGATGGCGCGTTTGAAGGCGCTGGACATTGATCGCGACACGCTGGTGATATTCACCTCCGATAATGGCCCCTGGTATGAAGGCTCGACCGGAGGCCTGCGTGATCGCAAGGGCGGCGCGGCCTATGACGGCGGCTACCGCGTGCCCTGCATTGCCCGCCAGCCCGGGGTCGTAAAATCCGGACTGCGCACCCATTCCATCGCGATGGGAATTGATTTCCTGCCGACCTTATGTGCGATGGCGGGCGTGCCCAATCCGGCAGGCGTCGAACTCGATGGCCGGGACATTTCGGCGCTGCTGACCCGGGGTGCGGCATCGCCGCATGACCAACTGGTGCTGTTCAATGACGAGGATGTCGTGGCGATCCGTACGCAGCGGTGGAAGTATGCCACCCGTTCCTATTACCATGGCTCCCTGGCTTCGACGGAAAATGTCGGCTATCCGCAACTGTTCGACGTCAGCAAGGATATTTCCGAGAGCTACAGCCTTGCCAAGGTCCAGCCGGCGGCTCTTGCGGACATGCAGGCGCGGATGGAAGCCGCCCGCGCCCGGTTTGGACCTTTGAAAGCCAGGCAACCACCCAAGATCTTTCGCGAACGGCTGCAGCAACAGCTCAAACAACAGCTATCGGATTAAGAAAAACAGGGGCCGCCATGAAACCATACGCTCTTTTCACCCTCTTGCTCGCGACCGCCATCGGCATGCCGGTGGCCGTGGCGCAAAACTCCGCTGGCGAGATAGACGCCCATATCACGGCGGCCAAGACTGCTGCGGGGCTGGATTACCGCGCCACTTTCGTCAACCTGTGTTTTCCCACGCCGCTGCCCGGCGGCCCGCGCGGCGCGGCAGCGCTGCTGACGCCGCGGCCCGCGCCGGACCGGGGTATCTGGTATGCCTCGCCCTACCAGGTGTTCGACAATCTCTACTGGCTGGGCACGCGCCAGCATTCGTCCTGGGCGCTGAAGACCAGCGCCGGCCTTATCATCATCGACACCAACTTCGCCTGGGCGACGCAGCCGGAAATCCTGGATGGGTTGGCAAAGCTGAAACTCGATGCCAGGGACATCAAGTATGTGATTCTCAGCCACGCCCATGGCGATCATGACCAGGGCGTCGCTACCTTGCAGAGCAAGTTCGGCGCCAAGGTGGTGATGGGTGGCCCCGACTGGGACGTTACATTGCAACGCGCGCCAGACGTGGCGGGGGGGGTGCCAAAGCGTGGACCCGGTGACATTGCGGTGGGGCCTGAAGGCACCAAGGTGACCTTGGGCGACACAACGGTGGATATCATCTTTACACCCGGTCATTCACCCGGCACGCTCTCTTATGTCTTCCCGGTCAAGGACAAGGGCAAGACGGTGATG
>CANCMM010000034.1:0-10083 GCA_947379335.1 Alphaproteobacteria bacterium
GCCATTGTTGGCGTCCGGTACCGGATTGACCGGCGCATTGCGCACCTGGCGCTGCTGCATGGCGGTGCGCGGCGGATTGTCGGACTCGGCGGGCTCGGAACGCTCGGAGGTGAAATCGTCGGCGTTGCCGCCAGTATCGCCCGGGTTGGCCTGGGGCGCGACCACAAACTGGGTGTCGTCGCTGCCCGGCGGGGCGGGGACGGTGAAGGTGGGACCATTGGGCTTGGTGGCGGTCTGCACCGGGGCCTTCGCGCGCTGGCTCAGCACCAGGGCGGCAGCGGCGGCCAGCACCACGATCAGCGCGACGATGGCGGGAATGACATAGCGAGGCTTGGCTTTTTCGGCGCCTTCAGTGGCCGCTTCCTTGCCCCAGCGGAATCCGCTCAGGCCGGTGCGGCGTTCGGTTTCGGCTTTCTCGGACGCGGCGCGGGCCGAGCGGCGGGCCTGGGCCAGGAAGTTCTCCGGCTCGGCCTCGGCGCCAATGGCGGCGTCTGGGCCGGTATCGGCAAATACGTCTTCGAAGTCCGGCGCGAAAGTCTCCACGCCGGTCTCCGGCGGGATGTCGAAGCTGAAGCCGGTCGGGGTGGCGAAGGCGTCGATGGCGGGCGGCGGTTCGTAGGCATGGGCGGCAGGGGGCGGCTCATACGCGCTGGGCGCGGGCGGCGGCGGTTCGGCCATGGGCGGGGGTTCGAAAGCGCTGTGTGGCTGATAGGCGGACGCGACAGGCGTGCGGGGCGCTTCATAGGCAGGCGGCTCGATGGGGCGCAGCTTGCTGCGCATCTCGGACACCAGGTCGCTGTGATCTTTCTCCAGCGACTCCAGCCGGTGCGACAGCGCCTGCATGGTCGCGTCGATCTTCTCGGTCGGATTGAAGTGCGTCAGCCGGTCGGCCATGCCGGTGACCGAACGCTCGATGCCGTCCAGGCGGCGCTCGAACTCGGCATCGGGCAGGCGCATCTCCAGGCGGGCGATGGAATCTTCCAGCCGGTTGAGGCTTTCCTCATGGGCTGCGCTGCGGCGCTGGTTCTCCACCTGGTCGGTGGCGCGCTGGTTGGCGTTGGCTTCGATCTTCTCCAGCGCATGGTCCAGGGCATTGGTATTGAACTGGGCGGTCTTCTCGGTGGCGGCCAGGCGCGCGTCAGTGGCAACAAGGCGCACATCGATCGCCTTCTCGCTGGCGTCGATGCGCTGGTCCAGCGCCTTGTCGGCATCCTCCGCATCCACCCGCGCCTGGCCGACGCGGCTGGCCAGCTGTTCCAGGTTGCCAGTGATCTGCACGATCTGGCCGGCCGAATTGTTGGCGGTGGCGGTGATCTGGTCGGCCAGCCGCGACAGGCCCTGATGCAGCGCCTTGACCGCGTCCTTGATGCCGTCATGGGCGGACGAGCGTTCCAGCCGCTCCAGCCGCTCGTTCAGGCTCATCACATTCAGGCCAAGCTGGTCGAAGGCCTGGGCCTGTTCGCGGGCGGAGATGTTGATTTCCTGCGCGGTGCGGGAGATGACGCGGTTGCTTTCGCCATGGCTGCGTTCGGAAGAATCCAGGCGGCGGCCAAGGCCCCGCAACTGGTCCTCGATGCGGCGCCAGGCTTCGTTCGATTCGTTTTCGCTGCGCCCGACCCGGGCCATCATCTCTTCGGTGTCGCGGCGGCTGGCGGACGACGGCGGCAGGCCCCAGCTGTCCAGGGGGGCGCCGGAGGGCGCGCGATTGTCATACGGCATGGTGGGGACGTCCTCTTCCATGCCCGAAAAACTGCGCAAAATGCGCCGGGTCAGCCATTCGCCGACCGACAGGCCTTCGCGCCGGGCAGCGGCCCGCGCAGCTTCCCGCGCCTCTGGCGGGATACCGGCAACGTTCCATGGTAGCTCTGCGCGCATTTCGACTCACTGGCACCGCACACCCGCTACAGAAGGTACCGGCGGCAAGATATAGTGTAAAGGAATGTTGACCATACGACCGGCGGTCGGGGTGGCTATGTGCCTAATCATGCACAGATAGTTGAACCCGTTAGCTTAATGGGTTGTGAATCGACGCGCCGATGGGTCGTCTTATTGCGCACCGACCGTGCCGCGCAGGCGCATCGGATCGGCCGGCGCCGGCGGGGGCGGGGCGGCTGCCGCGGCCGGACTTTCAAAGGCGGTGACGGCGTTGGCCGGGCCTTCCGGGGCCCTGGGCTTCAATCCCATGTCGGTGGAAAACAGCACCGCGACATAGACTGTGTCGCCATTCACCGCCGCGCCCACCCCGGCATGGTCGTAATTGGCGAAGATCATATTGTCCCGGTGGGGCGGGCTTTTCAGCCATTCGTCCATGAAACGCTGGGCGAATTCGTCCACCGCCACCCCGCTCAGCTTGGTGTAATGCTGCGCCGCAAGATTTTCCCCCAGCAGGCCCTGCCAGCGCTCGTCCGACTTCATCAGCAGCGAGGCGGAGGTGTCGCCATTGGGGGCGGCATGGGCGAGGTAATTCTTGGAAGCCATATCCATGGCCCGGGCGCGGGCGATCTTGGACAGTTCGGGGTCGATCGCCAGGTTGCGGGCCTTTGGGTCCAGTTTCTGGCGCTGCTCCTCCACCATGATGGCGATGCGGGTCTCCAGCGCGCCCATCTGGGTCTTGGGATCGGGCGGCAGCGGCTTGCCAGGCGGAACTTCCGCGCAAGCAGCCAGCATCAGCACGGCCAGAAGAAGGAGGGCGGGGCGAATCATCTCAGGCGGACAGTATCTCGAACAGGCCGGCCGCGCCCATGCCGCCGCCGATGCACATGGTGACCACGCCCAGCCTGGCGCCGCGCCGCCGCCCCTCCAGCAGGATATGGCCGGCCAGGCGCGCGCCCGTCATGCCATAGGGATGACCGATGGAAATGGCGCCGCCATTGACGTTGGTTTTCGCCGGATCCAGCCCAAGCTTGTCCATGCAATAGAGCGTCTGGCTGGCAAAGGCCTCGTTCAGCTCCCAAAGATCAATGTCGTCCACCTTCAACCCGTGGCGCGCCAGGAGCTTGGGTACCGCCAGGACCGGGCCAATGCCCATTTCGTCCGGCTCGACCCCGGCTACGGCAAAGCCCTTGAAAATGCCCAGCGGCTTGATGCCTTTTTTGGCGCACGCCTCTTCGCTCATCACCACGCAGGCGGACGCACCATCGGCGAATTGCGAGGCATTGCCGGCGGTAATGTTTTTTCCTTCCGCAATCTGCTGGCCACCGGCATGCACCGGCTTCAGCGCCGCCAAGCCTTCCAGGGTGGTGTCGGGGCGGTTGCATTCGTCCCGATCGACGGTAACGTCCACCTGGCTTTCGGCGCCGGTGGCCTTGTCGATCTTTTTCATTTTGGTGGCCAGCGGCACGATCTCATCAGCGTATTTGCCGCCCGATTGGGCCGCCGCGGTGCGCTGCTGACTTTGCAGGGCATATTGATCCTGGCGCTCGCGGCTGATGCCATAACGCTGTGCCACGATCTCGGCGGTTTCGATCATGGTCATCCACAAAGCGGGCTTGGCCTGGAGCAGATGCTCTTCGGTGAAATGCTTGAGATTGACGCCGCCCATCTGGACCAGGGAAATGGATTCCACGCCGGCGCCAACCAGCACATCGGCGCCGCCGGTCATGATCGCCTGCGCGACAAAGGCGATGGCGTTCAATCCGCTGGAACAATAGCGGTTGACGGTGATGCCGGCGGTGGAGACAGGACAGCCCGCCCAGATGGCGCTTTCGCGCGCAATGTTGTTGCTGGTGGCGCCTTCGGGAAAGCCGCAGCCCATCACCACGTCTTCGACGTCGCCCGCATCGATGCCGGCACGCGCGATAGCATGCTTGACCGCATGGCCGCCCATCACCGCGCCATGGGTATCGTTGAAGCCGCCGCGCACGGACTTGGCCAGGCCCGTTCTGGCGGTGGAGACAATGACGGCCTGTTTCATGGCAAGTCCTTGTTAAGCCGCCTAAAATCTAGCGGTTTTGCTTATTGCTGCGAAGCGGCCTTTTTGGCGGCATAAGCGGGATAACGCAGTGTGAAGGTGACGGCTCCCGCCAGCATCACAATGCTGATCGCGATGCTGGCGTAAAGCGGCAGTTGCGCATCGAATGCCACCGCGCCATCGGCCAGGGCCATGATGGCGAAAGCCGCCGTCCATGCGCCCGACACCAGATAGTTCACCCGCATAAACAAAGCCGGTGGCCAGTCGGCCTCGCGCGGATCCAGTCGCGCATAGTCCACCGAGAAGGGCCGCCTGAAGGCCAGCGGCAATCCCAGCAAAAGCAGCAGCGACAGAGCGGTGATGAAACGCACCGCCGCCAGCGACAGCGTGGGATCCAGGAAGCCGCGCCCCAGCGCCAGAGCTGCGAACAACAGGAAGCTTCCGGCATCCAGCAGCCGCAGGCTCGGGCTTTCCACGAAGTCGCGGATGGTGACGACGAAGGCGGCGGCAAACGCCACCCATAACCCCAGGTCCACCGACAGGCGCGACAGGATCGTGAACAGGATGAACGGGGCGAAGCCCACGATCAGGTTCATGCGCGCCTTCAAAAAATCGGGGCAAAAGAAACGGGGCGCGGGCTCATATCCCGCGCCCCGGCATGACGATGGGTTGTTACTTCGCGGCGGTGGTGGCCTTGGTCTTCACGTAATAAGTCCACAAGCGCACGACGCGGGCGCTGGCCGGATTGGCCGGCTTGATGGTGTCGAAAATCGCCCCGGCTTCGGCATACTTGCCCTGGGTCGACAGCGACATGGCGATGACCATGTCCGGCTCGGTCGGATCCTTGACACCGGGCTTGGTCTTGGCGTCGCGCGCCAGCTTTTCGGCATCGGCATACTGGCCATAGCCAAAGGCGGCTTCCGCCGTCTTGACGTTGTACTCACCGTTATTCTTGGCGCCGTCGGCGATCTGCTTGGGCAGGCTCTTCTTGTCGGCCGCGGCGCGCGGATCGGGCGCCGGACCGCCGAACTTCTGCATCGCTTCAGCATCGCCATACAAAGCCAGCTTGTTGCTGTTGGCGGCGGAGCCCACCATGGTGGCGTCCTCGGGCTTCAGCTTACCGGCCTGCGCCACGATCAGGCGGCCCATATAGACATAGTCGATGTCGCGCATGCCCCTGGTGGTCAGCGCCACGCGGGACAGTTCATCCCAGTCCTGCTGCTCGCCATAGGTGGCGACGAGGATTTCCAGGGTCCGTTCGGCGCCGTCTTCGTCCTTCTGATTGACCTGGGCATTCTTGATGTTGTTGAGGTCGTTCTTGGCCGGCGGCTTGCCGGCGGCCTTGGCGGCATCGATGTTCTTCTGTGCGATGGCGATGACGCTGGCATAGTCGCCACCGCGGTAAAGGGCGCTGGCGATCAGCGACTCAGTATCGGCATCCGGCGGCGGCGTGGTGGCCTGCAGAATTTTGGCATAGGCCACGGCCTTGTCGTTGTGCTTCTGCATCAGGGCCAGCTGCAGAGCCGTCTTGTACATCGTGGCCTTGTCGGCATCCGGTATGACGGTCGGATCGGCATCCAGCGCGGTTTCAATTTCGGTGGCGGCGCCCGGCATGTCCTGCATGCCGATATGCACCGACATGGCGAAGCGGTGGATCTGATAATTGTCGATAGCGGTGCGGTCGGACACAGCCTCGGCCTGCTGGATGGCGGCCACCGCCGCAGGATAATCCTTTTTGTTGTTCGCGACCTGTGCGGCCTGCAGCGCCTTGAGCACGGCAGGCGTGATCTTGATCGGCGCCGGCTTGGCGTCGGCTGCCATCGCGCCATGGGCTGCGCCAAGCAGGAGGCTCGCCGAAAAGGCGGCGAGAAGAAGTTTGCTGGTCATGAAAGTCGTCCCTTTGTAATGCGGCCCATCGGGGGGGATGGGTGCCGGCGAAGAAGCCCCTGTTGGGTGTCCCATTGTGAGCGTATTTGCAACTTTACTGTGGCGGCGCGCTGTTTCCAATAAGGCGATCTGACGCCCTATGTTGCAGCGCAGCAGTGATGTTGCCGCTTTTGGCGGCAACATCGCGAAGGCCTGAAGTTCCTCTATGTAAATAGTTGTTTACACTGCGCAGGCAGTTTGAAATCGGGCTTTGGTGGGCGGATATGGCGCAAGATCTTTTCCGGCTGGATGGCAAAACGGCCTTTGTTTCAGGCAGCCGTGGCCATCTGGGCGCGGCTATGGTCCAGGCCCTGGCGGAAGCCGGCGCCCATGTCATCGTCAATGGCCGCGACGCGGCGGCGCTGGATGCCTTTGCAGCCGCCCTCAAAACCCGGGGTCATTCGGTCGAGGCGGCGGCCTTCGACGCCCATGATGTGGGCAGGATCAAAAGCTTCTTCGGCGGCCTCAAACGCCTGGACGTGCTGGTCAACAATATCGGTTTCATGCAGGCCAAACCCTTTGCCGCGCTGGCGCCGGAAGATTTCGCCGCCACCTATGCCGCCACCGTCACCGCCGCGTTCGAGACGGTGCGCGCCGCCTTGCCCGCGCTGCGCGCCGCCGTGGTGGCGTCGGGCGATGCCAGTGTCGTCAACATTGCCTCCATGTATGGCCAGGTGGCGCCCGATGCGCGGCTGTATGACGAGCGCAGCCAGCAGAGCCCGTTCCATTACGGCCCCGCCAAGGCGGGACTGATCCAGCTCAGCCGCCATCTGGCCGCCGAACTGGGACCGGAGAAAATCCGCGTCAATGCGCTGGTGCCCGGCGCCTTCCCCCAGCCCGGCAAGATGCCGGCGGGCCTGGAGGGCCGGCTGGCGGGCAAGACCATGCTGGGCCGCATCGGCCGGGCCGGCGAGATTGGCGGGCCGCTTGTCTTCCTGGCCAGTCCCGCCGCGCGCTATGTGACGGGCGCCAGCCTGAATGTGGATGGCGGCTGGACCGCCTGGTGAGGTAAAGAAGGGCATGACGTTCCTGTCGTCCTTCCGCATCGGCCAGCAGACCGTCTATCCCGAAGACCTGTACGAACGGCTGAAGAGTTTCGCGCTGCTGGAAAATGTCGGCGATCCGGCGCTGCGCAATCTTCTGGCCGAGGCCAACTGGTTCGCGCTGCCCGGCGGCACCTTGCTGGACCGCGACGGCGAGAACAACGCCGCCCTGTTCCTGGTGGTGACCGGAAGTCTCGGCGTGTTTGTTTCGGACGAACAGGGCCAGCGCCAGATGGTGGCGCATATTCCCGCGGGCGAAACGGTGGGCGAGATGTCTCTGATCGCCGGTTCCAGCAACCATGCCGCCCAGCTGGTGGCGCTGCGCGACACCGAACTCCTGCGCATTTCGCCCGACGGTTTCGAGGCGCTGATCGCCCGCCATCCCCGGGTGATGCTGAACCTGATGCAGATGCTGGTGAAGCGGCTGAAGGACGCCAATCGCGGCCGCTCCGGCAAGCTGCGGCCCAAGACCTTTGCCATCGTGCCGTTGCAGGAGGGCCTTTCGGAAGTGCCCATCGCCCAGCGCCTGGCCGGCGCGCTGGCCGGCATTGGCTGCCGCGCCGCGGTGCTGGATGCCGGGGCCTCGGATCAGACCGCCGAATGGTTCAACACCTTCGAACAGGCGCATGACGTCGTGTTTTATCGCGGCGACGCGCCCGACAGTCCCTGGACGCAATTGTGCCTGCGCCAGGCCGACCGCATCTTCCTTTTGGCGCGCGCCAACCAGCCCTTGCCGCTGGCGCCGCTGAGCCTGCCGGCGTTCAAGGAACGTGCGTCAGGCGCGCCCGATCTTCTGCTGCTGCATCCGGACGGCGCCAGTGCGGTGCTGCCCGACCATTTTTCGGTGCGCAGCGGCTTGTTCCGCAGCCATCACCATCTGCGCGCCGGCCACCAGGCGGATGTGGCGCGGGTGGCGCGCATGATCGCCGGGCGCGCCGTGGGGTTGGTGCTGGCGGGCGGCGGGGCGCGGGGCTTTGCCCATATCGGCATCATCAAGGCGCTGAAGGAGGCCGGTGTTCCGTTTGATCAACTGGGCGGCACCTCGATGGGCGCCATCATCGCCGCAGGGTTAGCGCGCGAATGGGGCCTGGAGGAAATGCGCGACCGGATGCGCGAGGTGTTCGTCACCACCAATCCGCTGTCGGGTTTCACCCTGCCGCTGATCGCGTTGTTCAACGGCAAGAAAGTCACCGCGCGGCTGCGCGAGCATTTCGATGAGGTCTGCATCGAGGAACTGCCGCTGCCATTCTTCTGCGTCTCCTCCGATCTGACCACGGGGCGCATCCATGTCCATCGCGACGGCCCCTTGTGGCGGGCGCTGCGGGCGTCGGTGGCGCTGCCCGGCATCCTGCCGCCGGTGACCCATCATGGCCATCTGCTGGTGGATGGCGGGGTGATGAACAACCTGCCGGTGGACGTGATGCGCGAACAGGCGGGCGGCGAGGGGCCGATCATCGCCTGCGACATCACCGGCGAATTCAACCTGCGGGCAGAAGACGAACGCTATGGCGAGCGGTCCTGGTGGTGGCTGCTGGGCCAGCGCATGCGCGGCAATCCTTCCATCCTGTCCATCCTGATGCGCTCCGGTACGGTGGGCTCGGAAGCGCAGCGCCGCGTGGTGCGCGAGCAATGCGATTTCCTGATCGAGCCACCCATGCCGGATATCCAGCTGCATGACTGGAAGAAGTTCGACCAGGCAATCCAGGAAGGTTATGACACCGCGCGCGCCTGCATCGACAAGAACGGCGTTCCGCTCACCAACGTGATGGGCGATGGGCCGGGCATGCCGCTACCCAATATCATTGTCGCAACTTAAATCGACGTATCGGGCCGCGTGATGCCGTCGTCCGGCAATTGCTGGTGCTTGAGCAGATCGTAGCGGTGACCATCGGGGCCGGTAAGGATGGCGCTGTCCAGCTTCATGCCCGAAAGACCGGTATGAGAGGTGACCGCCAGATGGCCTTCGCCCTTGGGACCTTCCAGGGTCACTTCGTAAGCGTGGCTGGTCTTGCCCGGCATCCAGGAAAAGACATTGCCGTCCACCCCGGTCACCACCGCATCTTCGCCCAGCACCTGACGTGCCATGCTGTCTTCGCGCACCAATTCATTGACCACCGTCAGCACCGGGCTGTGGCGGAAGCCGTCATAAAGGAACCAGGCGCCGTATCCGCCCAGGAGGGCCGGCGGCAAGACAAAGATCAGTAGCAGGATCAGGCAACCCCACAGGCAGCCGTTGGAACGGCGCGGCGGATAATAAGGCTGGCCGGAGGAGGGGGCGGGCATGGACATGGCGTCATTCCATCACAGGCTTTAGATTGGTGCTAGAGGTGAGCGCATGCCGATCGACTATGACGACATGATGCAGTCGGGCGCGACGGGACTGGCTGCGCGCTATGACGAAAAGGATGTGATGCTCTATGCCCTGGGTGTGGGCATGGGCCGCGATCCGCTGGACGAACAGGAACTGCCCTTCGTCTATGAGAATAACGGGCTGAAGGTGGTGCCGACCTTCGCCAGCGTGATCAACCGCGGTGAGGCGCCGCCCGAACGCCAGCGCATGCCGCAGAAATCCTCCGTCAACTTCGCCATGGTGGTCGATGGCGAGCGCCGCATCACCATCCACAAGCCGTTGCCGCCCAAATGCGAGGTGCTGGCCGATGAGCGGATGCTGGCCATTCTGGACAAGGGCGAAGGCAAAGGCGCCGTGCTGGTGCAGGAACGTGCCGTGCGCGAAGGGGTCAGCGGCGATCCGCTGTTCACCATCGTGTCATCCATCTTCGCGCGCGGCGATGGCGGTTTTGGCGGTTCGCCCACCGGCGGCCCGGCGCTGCACGAGATTCCCGAACGCGCGCCGGACCTGGTGAAGGAATGCGACACCCGACCTGACCAGGCATTCCTGTATGCGCTGTCGGGCGACCGCAATCCGCTGCACCGTGATCCGGCCTTTGCCAGGATGGTCGGTTTCCCGCGTCCCATCCTGCACGGTCTGTGTTCCTATGGCACTGCCTGCCGGGCCGTGCTGTCCACGCTTGCGGGATATCAGCCCGAACGCATCACGCAGTTTGACGTGCGCTTCTCCAAGCCGGTGTTTCCCGGTGAGACCCTGGTTGTGGAGCTGTGGCAGGACGGCGGTACGATCTCGTATCGCGCGTCGGTGAAGGAACGGCCGGGCACCGTCGTGCTCAACAACGGGCTTTGCCTACT
>CANCMM010000035.1:0-10069 GCA_947379335.1 Alphaproteobacteria bacterium
GGCGGAGCAGTGTTGGCGAACCCGTCGCTGCATCAGGCTGGCGGCTGGGTCGGCCTCGTCTGCGGGGCCTTGGCCATGTATGGCAGCTTCGCCCTGGTCACCAACGCGACCTATGGCCGGGAAGTCATTCCAGTCGGTTCACGGTAACCATCTGATTTTACAGACGAAGAGCGTGGTTTTGGGCAGGATTCTTGCCCAAAACCGCGCCTTCGGGCTGGCTGTCATCATCATTTCGTAAGGAATAGACGCTTAACCATAGGGTCGCGCCCCATGGGGGCACAACCATGGGTTATATTCATGCGCGTACTCGCCATAAATACAACCGGAAGTTTTAAATACAGCCACCGCGCGTTGACAGCGGGGTTTTCCTTCGACCAGTGTCCCGCCCCGTTTGCCGGCCCCCACCGGCTCCAAAACTTGCAGATCGCGGCCGCGACCCCAGATAAGCCCGTCTTCACCCCCTGATAGGTTCCGTTTCCTACATGAATGTCCTGATCGTCGAGTCCCCCGGCAAGGTCAAAGCCATCAACAAGTATCTGGGCAGCAATTATAAAGTGCTGGCCAGCTTCGGGCATATCCGCGACCTCCCCTCCAAGGACGGATCGGTCAAGCCGGACGACGATTTCTCCATGGTCTGGGACGTGGACGCCCGGGCCGCCTCCAAGATCAAGGACATCGCCGCCGCCGTGAAAGGCGCCGACAAGCTGATCCTGGCCACCGACCCCGACCGCGAGGGCGAGGCCATCAGCTGGCACATCCTGGAAGTGCTGCGCAGCAAGAACCTGATCAAGGACATGCCGGTCGAGCGGGTGGCGTTCAACGCCATCACCAAGACCGCGGTGCTGGAAGCCATCCAGCATCCGCGCCAGATCAACCAGGAACTGGTGGACGCCTATCTCGCCCGCCGAGCCCTCGACTATCTCGTCGGCTTCACGCTTTCGCCCGTGCTGTGGCGCAAGCTGCCGGGCGCGCGCTCGGCCGGCCGGGTCCAGTCCGTCGCCCTGCGCCTGATCGTGGAGCGCGAACAGGAAGTCGAAGCCTTCAAGCCCCAGGAATATTGGAGTATCGACACCGATCTGGTCGCCCCCGGCGGCAACTTCGCCGCCCGCCTGATCCAGCTGGACGGCAAGAAGATCGAGAAAATGTCGCTGACCAACGAAGCGGATGCGACCCGCGCCGTGACCGCGATCAACGCGCAGTCTTTCTCGGTCGGCAGCGTCGAGGCCAAGCCGGTCAAGCGCAATCCTTCACCGCCCTTCAAGACTTCGACCCTGCAGCAGGAAGCCAGCCGCAAGCTGGGCTTCAATGCCAAGCGCACCATGCAGATCGCGCAAGGCCTATACGAAGGCGTGGAAATCGGCGGCGATACCACCGGCCTGATCACCTATATGCGTACCGACGGCATCACCATGGTGGGCGAGGCGATCAACGAATGCCGCGAGGTCATCAGCAAGAAGTATGGCGCCCGCTATGTCCCCGGCTCCATCCGCGCCTATACTAACAACAACGCCAATGCCCAGGAAGCCCATGAAGCGGTGCGTCCCACCAGCTTCTCACGCACGCCGGAAGAAGTGGCGCGTTACCTCGATGCCGATTCCGCAAAGCTGTATGAGCTGGTCTGGAAGCGCGCCGTCGCCAGCCAGATGGAAAGCGCCGAACAGGAACGCACCACCGTGGATGTGCTGTCGGCCGACGGCAAGATCACTCTGCGCGCCACCGGCACCGTCACGTTATTCGACGGCTTCCTGACCTTGTACCTCGAAGGCCAGGATGACGACACTGACGAAGACGGCTCCAAGCTGCCCAAGGTCGCGGCCGGCGACAAGACCAAGGTCGAAACCGTCACCCCGGCGCAGCACTTTACCGAGCCGCCGCCGCGCTATTCCGAAGCCAGCCTGGTCAAGAAGCTGGAAGAGCTGGGCATCGGCCGCCCTTCCACCTATGCCTCGATCATCTCGACCTTGCGCGACCGCGCTTATGTGAAGATGGACCGCCAGCGCTTCCTGCCCGAAGACAAGGGCCGGCTGGTCACCACCTTCCTGAACAGCTTCTTCAAGCGCTATGTCGCCTATGACTTCACCGCCGACCTGGAAGAGAAGCTGGATGCGGTTTCGGACGGCAAGCTGGACTGGAAACAATTGTTGCGCGATTTCTGGACCGAATTCTCCGCCACGGTGGGCGAGACCAAGAATTTGCGCATCACCCATGTCATCGACGAGCTGGAAAAGGTGCTGGAGCCGCACATCTTCCCGCCCGGCGAGGAAGGCGTAGATCCGCGCAAGTGCCCATCCTGCGAAGCCGGCCGCCTGAATCTGAAGCTGGGCAAGTTCGGCGCCTTTATAGGCTGCACCAATTATCCGGAATGCCGCTTCACCAAGCAGCTGGGCGCCAGCGAAGGCGATGCCGGGCCGCAGGATATCGGCGAAGATCCCGCAACCGGCGAGAAGATCACCCTGCGCACCGGGCGCTATGGACCCTACGTCCAACGCGGCGAAGGCGAAAAGCCCAAACGCAGCGGCCTGCCCCAGGGCACTGACAAAGCTGACGTGGACCTGGAAATGGCGCTGAAGCTGCTGGCGCTGCCGCGCGAAGTGGGCCTGCATCCCGAAGACGGCAAGAAGATCAGCGCCAACTTCGGCCGCTTCGGGCCCTATGTCGCCCATGACGGCATCTATGCCTCGCTGCCCTCGCCCGAAGACGTGTTCGAGATCGGCCTGAACCATGCCGTGACCTTGCTGGCCGAGAAAAAGGCCAAGGGTCCGGGCCGCCGCGGCGCGCAGACGCTCAAGGATCTGGGCGCGGCGCCCGACGGCAAGCCGATCAAGGTGCTGAAAGGCAAGTTCGGTCCCTATGTCAGCGACGGCGAAACCAACGCCACCCTGCATGAAGGCATGGAGCCGGACAGCGTCACCATGGAACAGGCGCTGGCGCTGATTGCCGAGCGTGCGGCCAAGGGCGGCAAGAAAAAGAAGAAGCCTGCCAAGGCGGCGAAAGTCGCGAAAGCGCCGAAAGCCAAAGTCGAAAAAACCAACGGCGCGGACAAGAAGTCCGCCGCCAAGAAAACAACCACCAAGAAGAAAGCTGCCAAGCCCCCGGCTAAAACCGCGGCAAAGCCGAAGGCAAAAACGCCCGAGCTGGCAGGCGAATAGGAACATTGAACAAGAATAAGTCTCCCAAGAACACGCAAGCCCTCGACAAGGCGCGCGTGCTCGAACTGCTGGCCACGGGCGCGAACAAGCGCGATTTGGCCAGGAAGCTGGGCCTCAAAGGCTCGGACCGCATCGTCCTCAAGCGCATCTTGAAAGAGCTGCAAGCCGACGGCGCCATCGAAGGCAGCCCCAAGCGCGGCTTCACCAAGCATGGCGAATTGCCGGAAGTGGGCATCGTCGAAGTCACCGGCACCGATGACGATGGCGAAACCCTGGCCAAACCGCTGGCCTGGGAATGCAACGAGGCCCCGCCCGCCATCTATCTCATCCCGCCCAAGGATGGGGCTGCGCCCAAACTGGGCGACCGGATGCTGGCGCGGCTGGAAAAACGCGGCGAGGCCTACGAGGCTCGCGTCATCCGCCGGCTGGACCGCGAAACCTCCTCACGGGTGATCGGCGTGCTGCGCGATGCGCCCGCCACCGGTTGGCGGCTGGTGCCCATCAACAAGAAGGAGCGCACCGAATATGCGCTGGACAAGGCCGATCTTGGCGGTGCCAAGCACAATGAACTGGTCGCGGCCGAACCGCGCAGCGGCCGCATCGCCGGCTTTTCCCGCGTCAAGGTTGTCGAGCGAATCGGCACCATGGATTCGCCCAAGACCATCAGCCTGATCGCCATTCACGATCACGGCATCCCCACGGAATTTCCCACGGCGGTGATCGAGGAAGCCAAGGCGGCCCAGCCCATCACGCCCAAGGGACGCACCGACCTGCGCGCCGTCCCGCTGATAACCATCGATCCGCCCGACGCCCGCGACCATGACGATGCGGTGTGGGCCGGCGCCGATGAAGATCCCGCCAATTCCGGCGGCCATGTCATTCTGGTCGCCATCGCCGACGTCGCCCATTACGTCACCCCCGGCTCGGCGCTGGACAAGGAAGCGCTCAAGCGTGGCAACAGCGCCTATTTCCCCGACCGGGTGGTGCCGATGCTGCCCGAAGAACTTTCGGCGGACCTGTGTTCGCTGCGCGAAGGCGTGGACCGCCCCTGTTTGGTGGCGCGCATGGTGTTCGATCGTTCCGGCCACAAGAAAAGCCACACCTTCCTGCGCGCCGTGATGCGCTCGGCCGCAAAACTGACCTATGCCCAGGCGCAGGCCGCGTTCGACGGCAATCCCCATGCCGGCATGGAGAGCATCGTCAAGAAGACGCTTGCCGATGTGTGGGAGGCCTATCAGTCGCTTTGTGTCGCCCGCGGCAAACGCGATCCCTTGAACCTGGACCTGCCGGAACGCCGGGTCATCCTGGGCGAGGACGGCAAGGTCGCCTCCATCGCCTATCGCGACCGGCTGGAATCCATGAAGCTGATCGAAGAGTTCATGGTGCTGGCCAATGTCGCGGCCGCCGAGGCGCTGGAAAAGGCGCGCACGCCGCTGATCTACCGCGTGCACGACACACCGTCGAAGGAAAAGCTGTTCGCCTTCTCCGACTTCCTGCGCACCCTCAACATCACCTTCGCCAAGGGCCAGGTGGTGCAGCCCGGTGTGTTCAACCGCATCCTGGCCGGCGCCAAGGGCACGCCGAACGAAGCGGTGATGAACGATGTGGTGCTGCGTTCCCAGGCGCAGGCGATCTACGATCCGGCCAATATCGGCCACTTCGGCCTGAACCTGGCCAAGTATGCCCACTTCACCTCACCCATCCGCCGTTATGCCGACCTGATCGTGCACCGCGCCCTGATCCGGGCGTTCGATCTGGGCGAAGGCGGGCTGACGGACCGCGAAATGGCAGCATTGGGCGGCGTCGCCGAGCACATCACCATGACCGAGCGCCGCGCCATGGCGGCGGAACGCGATTCCACCGACCGCTATGTCGCCGCCTTCATGGAAGACCGTATCGGTCAGAGCTTCGATGCTCGCGTCACCGGCGTCACCCGCTTCGGGCTTTTTGTTCGCCTGGCGGAGTCGGGCGCGGAAGGCTTGATCCCCATCCGCAGCCTGGGCGCCGACTATTTCAACCATGACGAAAAGCGCCAGGCGCTGATCGGCCAGCGCACCCGCGTCACCTATGGCATGGGCGATGCGCTGGCGGTGAAGCTGCAGGAAGCCGCCCCCCTGACCGGAGGCCTGCGGTTTTCGCTGGTGGGTTCGGAGGACGAGTCTCCCCGCGCGGGCGGAAAACCCCGTCATGCGGGAGGGGCCGGCAAGCCCTCCAAGCGGCCCGGAAAGGACCGTTTTCGGGGCAAAAAGCGCTGATTTCCGCCCTTTTGGGACAGTTGAGGGGCCGTCCTAGGCCCCGAAACTTGACAGCACGGGGGCTTATCCCCCATTACCCGCCCCCTGCCCTCAAGCAGCGTAAGCGGTAGGGCATAAAATAAGTCGACACGTACCTTCCGGAGTTTGTCATGGCGAAGCCCACCACCGCGAAAATCCGCCTCAACAGCGACAGCGACAGCGGCTTTTTCTATGTCACCAAGAAGAACACCCGCACCATGACCGAGAAGTTCTCGATCAAGAAGTACGACCCGGTGCTGCGCAAGCATGTCACCTTCAAGGAAGGCAAGATCAAGTAGGCATTCGCTTATTTGGGCTGTAGCCTCCCGCGCGCATGCAGCGCGCTCTTGATCGCCTCTCCAACGAAACCTTCGACGTCCTGATCATCGGCGGCGGCGCCACCGGCTGTTTCACCGCGCGCGATTGTGCGATGCGCGGCCTGAAAGTGGCGCTGATCGAGGCGCGGGACTTTGCCTCCGCCACCAGCGCCCACAATTCCAAGCTGGCGCATGGCGGGCTTCGTTATCTGCGCAATTTCGAGATCAGCCTGGTGCGCGAATCCTTGCGCGAGCGCCGCAACCTGATGCGCATGGCGCCGCATCTGGTGCGGCCGCTGCCCTTCCTGTTGCCGCTGTATGGTGCGGGTCTGGTCGAACGCTTCAAGCTGAAGGCGGGGCTCAGTCTCTATGATTTGCTGTCCTTTGACCGCAACCGGCTGGAAGACCCCAAACAGCGCCTGCCCGGCCATCGCTGGCTCAACAAGAAAACGGCACTGGCGCGCGAACCGGTGCTGGAAGGCGATGGCTTCGAAGGCGCCTTCGAATATCACGACGCCCAGATGTACAGCCCCGAACGCATTGCGCTGGAAAACCTGATCGATGCCGACGCCCATGGCGCGGCCATCGCCAATTATGTTTCGGCCGACCGCCTCATCTTGCGGGGCGGCAAGGTCGAAGGCTGCAGCGTGCACGAAACCATGGCCGGCACCTGTTTCGACATTCGCGCAAAGACCGTGCTGGTCGCGGCCGGGCCCTGGGCCGACCTGTTCCTGGAACAGGCGACTGGCGAGGCCGCCGCGCACAAGCTGATCCGCTCCAAGGGCATCCATGTGATGGTGCCGCAGATCAGCAAAACCGCGCTGACCATCGAGGCCGGCAGCGGGCATCTGTTCGCCCTGCCCTGGCGCGACCATACGCTTTTGGCCACCACCGACACGCCTTTCACCGGCGACCCCGCCACCGTCGCGGTCAGCGATGACGACATCGAAGGCTTCCTCGCCACTTTCCGCAAATACCTGCCTGCCGCGCCGCTGGCGACGGAGAATGTCGAATTCTTCTATGCGGGATTGCGGCCGCTTGTCAGCGACGGCTCCAAGGACAGCTACAATGTCAGCCGCCGCTCCGAACTGGTGGATCACGGCAAGGAAGGTACGCTGGATGGCGTGTTCTCGGCGCTGGGCGGCAAATGGACCACCTCGCGCGAACTGGCAGAGATCATTACCGATGCGCTGGCTGCCAAGCTGGGGCAGAAGACCGCGCGCTGCGTCACTGCTACCACGCCGCTTCCCGGCGGACGCTTTGATCGGTTCGAGGAGATGGTGAAGGGCTTCCAGAAAACCTGGCCCGGCATTTCCACCTTGCGGCACATGGCGCACATGCTGGGTGCGCGTCTGCCTGAAGCCCTGAAGGGCGCGCGGCTGACCGACCTGGTCAAGCTGGGACGCGGCGGCGACACCCCGGCGCAAATCAGCTTCGCCTTGCGCGAGGAAATGGCGCTGACCCTGGAAGACATGGTGATGCGGCGCACCGGCATCGGCCAGTTCGGCCCGCCCAGCCGCGCGGTGACCGAAAAGGTCGCCGCCCAGATGGCGGCCACTCTGGGCTGGGATGCCGCCAAGACGGCGCGCGAGATTGACAGCCTGGCACCGCTGTACAGGACGCAGCCATGACCGCCTTCGTCGTCTTCAACCCCAACTCCGCCGGCGGACGCACCGGGCGCGACTGGCAACAAATCGAGGAAGCGCTCGAGCGCATCTTTCCCCTGATGTCTTTCTTTGTCACCACCGGCGCAGGCCAGGCCGCCCATATGGTGCGCGACGCTCTGCGCGACGGGCATATGGAAGTCATCGCGGTGGGCGGCGACGGCACCATCAACGAAGCGTTGAACGGGTTCTTCGAACGCGGCGCGGCCGTCGTGCCCGACGCGACCTTCAGCTTTGTGCACAACGGCCATGACAGTACGCTTTGCCGGCGCTTCGGCGTTGCGCCGGGCTGGGAAGCCGGTGTTGCGCACCTGGCCCGCGCCCGCATCCACAAGACGGCGCTGGGCAAGGTCGCCTGCATCAGCGGCAATGGCGAACCGGTGACGCGCTATTTTCTGGGCGGCGCCAGCTTTGGGCTTACCGCCAGCACCGCCCGCGCCCTGGGCCGCGCCCGCATCGCCCGGCTGTTCGGTCACGGCTTTGCCAACGGACTGCACCGATTCCTGGCGCGGCTGGCCTGGCGCCCAACCCGGGTGCGGTTGATGGCGAGTGGTTATGACGAGATCGCGGGCATTTCCAGTGTCAACCTGGCGCCCCAAGCGGATGCGTTCGCCATGACGGTGCTGGACGGACGGGGCCGCGCCGATGATGCCCGGGCCTTGCGCATCGCGCGACTGACCGCCGCTCCCACCCTGGACACGGCGGGTTCGGTGGATGTGGAAACCGATGGGGAAAGCGCCGGTATCCTGCCCGCAACCTTTGAAATCTGCTCAGCAGCTGTGAATTTGCGTATCTAGGCGCGCCGTCCCAGCCCGCTTTTGCGCTAGGCTGCCTGTCATGAATCAATGGATTCGCTGGGATGCAGACGCGGGGGCGGCCGAGCCGTCCTGGCGCTGGCTGGCGGATGCGCTGGCCATGCCTGCGCTGCTGCTGACGCCGCCGCGCGCCCGCGCCGACATCACCCTGCCCGCCAGCCGCCTGAGCGAAACCTCCCGCGAAAAATTCGCAGGCTTGCTGGGCGAACAAGGCGTGCGCGAAGACAAGGACACGCGCCTGGCTCACGCCGCGCGCGGCACCGCCGCCGACCGCTTGCAGCTACGCGCGGGGCTTGTGTCCCACATCCCGGACGCAGTGCTGGTGCCGCGGGACTGCGATGATGTGCTTGCCATCCTGCGTATCTGTGCCGAGGACGGGATCGCGGTGACAGCCTCCAGCGACAAACTGCATGTGGCGATCAATCTGGCCCGCATGGACCGGCTGCTGTCGGTGGATTTCATGTCGGGACTGGCCGAAGTCGAAGCTGGGATCAGCAGCATAGAACTTGCGCGGCAGCTGGCGGCCCGGGGACTGATGCTCACGGCCGACAGTTTCGCCACCTTGGGCGGTCATATCGTCCAACAGGACGCGCCCTGGCTGCACGACATGAAAGTGGCGACACCGCGCGGATTGATCCCGACGCCGCGCAAGCTGCCGGGCATCATCACCTCGGCCACGCTACGGGTACGCGCCTTGCCCACCGCGAGTGAACAGCGCCATTACCTGTTTCCCGATTTCGCCGCTGGGCTCGCAGCCCTGCATGAAGCCGAACGCCTGGGGCTTGCGCTTCGCGATGCGCAATTGTCGGACGCGGCCCAGACCCGTTTCACGGCACGGATGGCGGGTGTGCGCCAAAACCTGTGGCAGAGGCAGGAAGACATCTACCGCCAGGTGCGCCACCTGGATGATCAGGCCTGCGCGCTGGCCGTCACCTTCACCGGCAGCGATATCGCCGTCCATCGCAAACGCTTCGATGCCCTGGCCGCGAAGCTGGGCGCGCTGGTTCGGGTGCTGCCGCAGCCGGGTGATGACAGCGACGCGCTGATGGACCGCGGCGTTACGGTGGACAGCATCCAGGCATTCGCCACCTGGTCGAAATTGCCCGTGCTCTACAGCACCGCGCGCGCCGCACTGGACCAGGCGATGCGCCAGCAATCGCCCCGCACCGGTTCACATGGATTGGTGCTGGCGCAGGTCAGCGGCATTTCTCCCGACGGCGCGCAGCTGCGCCTGACCATGATCTTTCCGCGCGTGCTGGGTGACGGCGTCGCCCAGGCGCAGGCCGTCCGGGATGTGGCGGAAAAGGCTTTTGCCGGACCCGAGCCCGCCTTGCTGGACACACAGCTGCAGCAGGCGATCCGGCAGGTGCTGGATCCCAAGGGAATCCTGGCCTAAGCGGCGGCCAGCGCCTCTTTCACCGCTTTGGCCGCTTTGGCCACCGCGTCATGTGCCTGCGGCAACACCGTCTGCAGATAAATGAAGCAATGCACCATGTCGGCATAGTCGGCGATGGTCACCTTCACCCCGGCGGCGCGCAGCTTTTCGGCATAGGCCAGACCCTCGTCATGCAGCGGATCATAGCCGCCCAGCATCACAAAGGCGGGCGGCAGCCCGGCGAAATCCTTGGCCCGCAGCGGCGACACATGCGGCGAAGCGGTATCGGCCTGCGGCGTCAGGTACAGCGAGTTGAAATATTCGATGGCGCGGCGTTCCAGGAAATAGCCCACCGCGAATTCATTGAGCGAAGCGGTCTCCCCGCCCATCTGGGTATTGGGAAACAGCAGCAGCTGATACGCAATCTTGATGCCGCCCTTTTCCCGCGCCAGTTGGGTGACGATGGCGGCCAGCAT
>CANCMM010000036.1:0-9844 GCA_947379335.1 Alphaproteobacteria bacterium
AGGGGCGCTGCGCACGGGTGCGGGCTCGGCCCTGGCGATCCGCGCGGGCTTTTCGCGCGGCGGCTTGGGCGCGGCGGCACGGACGATCCGGCGGCGGGTGCCGGGCATGTGCAGGTCGATGGGGCCGCCGCGTTCGCCAGGCATGAGCAGGTACGGCACGCTGCGCCCATATTCCCCGCCCGGATACAGCAAGGTCCCGCCGACGGGGCGGGCGGCCAGCGGATTGACCCGCACTTCCAGCCCGGAATCGACATTTTGCGCCAGGCTTACGCCGGTGGCCGCCAGCCAAAGACCGGCCGCAACAGCGAGTGTTGAGGGAAGACGCATGAAAGCCGACAGCTCGAAAAAATGCCCAAAGCGCAGCCTAGCGGTAATCTAACACTTTGCAACCATTACCGAAATGCCTCACATTTCCGCCGCTTAAGGGAGAGCCCAATGAAGACCCGCGCCGCCGTCGCCTATGAAGCCGGAAAACCCCTGGTGATCGAAACCGTGGACCTGGAGGGGCCCAAGGCGGGCGAGGTGCTGGTCGAGATCAAGTCCACCGGCGTCTGCCACACCGACGAGTTCACCCGCTCCGGCGCCGATCCCGAAGGCTTGTTTCCTGTCATTCTGGGCCATGAAGGCGCCGGCGTGGTGGTGGATGTGGGCCCCGGCGTCACGACCTTGAAGAAGGGCGACCATGTCATCCCGCTCTACACGCCCGAATGCCGGGTGTGCAAAAGCTGCACCTCGCACAAGACCAATCTCTGCACCTCGATCCGCAGCACCCAGGGCCAGGGCGTGATGCCCGACGGCACGTCGCGCTTTTCCATCGGCGGCAAGAAGATCCATCACTATATGGGCTGCTCGACCTTCGCCAACCACACGGTGATGCCCGAGATCGCGCTGGCGAAAATCCGCGAGGACGCGCCCTTCGACAAGGTCTGCTACATCGGCTGCGGTGTCACCACCGGCATCGGCGCCGTGATCAAGACCGCCAAGGTCGAGCCGGGCGCCAATGTCGTGGTGTTCGGGCTGGGCGGCATCGGTCTGAACGTCATCCAGGGCGCGCGCATGGCCGGCGCCAACATGATCGTAGGCGTGGACATCAATCCGGCACGCGAAGGCCTGGCCCGCCAGTTCGGCATGACGCATTTTGTGAATCCCAAGAACATCAAAGGCGATCTGGTGCCCCATCTGGTCGAGCTGACCAAGGGTGGCGCCGATTACAGCTTCGAATGCGTCGGCAATGTCGATCTGATGCGCCAGGCGCTGGAATGCACCCATCGCGGCTGGGGTGAAAGCATCATCATCGGCGTCGCCGGATCGGGGCAGGAGATCAAGACCCGTCCCTTCCAGCTGGTGACCGGCCGGGTGTGGAAAGGTACCGCATTCGGCGGCGTGCGCGGCCGCACCGAAGTGCCCCAGATCGTGGACTGGTACATGGACGGCAAGATCAGCATCGATCCGCTCATCACGCACAAGCTGCCCCTGGAACGCATCAACGAGGCCTTCGACCTGATGCACTCGGGCGAGAGCATTCGAACCGTGATTGAGTTCTAGGCCCGCTTAACGGCCCTTCAACTCGCCCTGGGCTGCCGCCATCATGGTGCGGAACTCCGGCTTTTCCATCAGGCGCAACGCCAGGAGAGTGCCAAACTGCTGGCCCGCCACTATGTCGCTGCGATAATGCACGCCGCAGACCAGCCGGCGTTCGGCATATTGCGATGCGCGCGCCAGGATGTCCTGGGACTTGGCAGGCATCAGGCTGGCCAGCACCACGCCCATCGAGAAAGCGCGGGTGGCGTGGCCGCTGGGATAGGAATTGGCGGCTTTGCCCGGCTTGACCGGGGTGCAAGTCTTGATCGCGGGCTCGGCGGCATAGGGCCGGTCGCGGTGGAAATAGGCCTTGGCGTCCTTGGTGTCGTCTTCTTCCTCATCGCCCACCAGGGTGAGCAGCTTGAAGGTCTGGGGGCTGGACGCCAGGTCGAAACCGGCTGCGTCGTTGAAGATGGTGGGCGTCTCGTTTTCCGCATCGCGTTTCGCCACGGCGCGGTCTTCGGCCGTGCTGCGAGCGGCGATGGCATGCAATTCGTCCATCTCACGGCTGGTGGTGGCCGCATCAGGCGGCGGCGGCAAATAGCGTCCGGCGGTGAAGTCACCCGGCGCCAGCATGCCGGCCTGGGCAGGGGCCGGGCCCAGCATCAGGGCGGCGCAAACAAGAAGTCCGTATCGCATGGGATATTCTCCTAGAAGCGTGCCTTGATGGTGATCTGGATGCTGCGCGAGGGCTGGTAGTAATACTGATCCAGGCTCGAGCCGCGGTTGCCGACATCTTCCACGCGGCTGCCGCCGATCGGCGCCTTGTCGTTGATGCCCACCGAGGCCAGGCTGCGGCTGTTCAGCAGGTTGTAGATGCCCAGGCCGAACTCCAGATTCTCGTAAGAGATGCTGGCCTTGGCATCCATGTTGCTGAAGGCACCCAGCTTGTAGAAGGTGGTGTTGGTGGCGTCGGAATATTGCTGGCCGATCACCTTGTCGATCAGCGAGAATTTCCAGATGCCGGATTTGTAGAAGATGCCCTGCGCCGAGGTCCACATCGGCGCCTGCTTGACCCACTTGCCGCCGGTCTTGGACGAGTTCAGCGAGCCGTTCAAGAATACCGACAGGCCTTCCAGCACGCCGTCAAAGGCATAGGTGCCTTCGCCCTCGATGCCCTTGTAAGTTGCGGTGCCGGTGTTGACTCCGCAGGTTTCGCCCGGCGAGCCGAAGATGGGCGCCAGGTTGCAGGCCTGGAAGACGATGTTGTTGTTCACGCCGATGTAATAGATGTCGGCGTCGAAGGTGAACTGGTCGGCATAATAGACCGTGCCGAACTGATAGTTCGTCGTGGTCTGCGCCTTGGGGAAGGTTGTGGCCGGCGTCTTCTGCTCGAAGGAGGAAATGTCCGGCACGTAGATGCCTTGCGCGTACTGCGCATAGACGCTCCAGCTGGGCTGCAGCTTGTAATTCGCCATCACGAAGGGCAGGTCGCGGGTGGTTGTGAACTGGGCGTTGACGGCTCGTACCGGCACGCTCTTCTGCTCCAGCGGGGCGCGGACATAATGGTCCCACCACACATATTTGAAGCCCGGCGTGATGGTCAGGTCCGGAAGGGGGTGCAGCTCCAGCTCGACGAAGGGCTGGTACTGGTTCCAGCCGGAATGTTCCTGATACTCGAAGAAGCCGCCGCCGAACGGAGCGGATTTGCCGCTCGCCACGTTGCTGGCATCGGGAAACTGCGGCCCCTTGAACGGGTTACACTCCACGGTTGTCTGAGCATAGCATTTGGTGGCGTCAAAGTCCGAGCGGGCGCGCTGGCTTGTCGAGCTTTCCCACCACACACCGGCGCGAACTTGGCCGGTCAGCCAGCCGAAATCGAAATCCTTGGCGCCACGAAAAATATTGCCCCAGACGCGAAAGGCGTTCTGCTTGGTATAGCCGGGAATGTCCGTTGGGAAACTCGTGGCGAGGGGGCCGTTGATGGTGACAAGCGTGCCGTTGCCCTGGGTAACGCCCTTGGAAATGTCCGCCAAGGTCTGCTGGACCGACAGGGTGCTCCGGGTCTTGTTGACATAGGCGTAGGTGTAGGACGTGTTGTCGATGGTGAAGCCGTTGCCCAGGTCGCCCTGCAGGCGCAGGTAATCCATGTCCGTTTTCTTGTGGACATGGTTATAGGGCGCGTAGGTGCCCGCATTGGGGTTGGTGATCTGCAGCCCGTAATTCTTGCCGAAGGTGGTGATCTGGGCCGCGGTGGCGCCGGAATTGTCTTCCAGCTGCTGGAACAGGCCGTTGTAGCTGCTGAACAAGGTGGCGGTCCAACCGGGCGCCAGGTCGGCCTGGAATTTAATGGTGTAGTTCTGCGCCGCGCTGGAATTGTAGGTCAGGTAACCGGAGGTATTGGTGTCCTGGTAATTGAGCAGCAGGCGGCTGTTAAAGCCGAGCACATTGATGTCGCCAGTCTGGACATTGCCGTTGAACAGGCTGGTGCCCCAGCTGCCGGCCGTGGCCTGCAACCGCGCGCTGCTGTTGGCCGTGAGCGCTTCCGAAAACAGGCTGACGGTGCCGCCATAGGTGGACGGGCCCAGGGTGCCGGCATTGCCGGGACCGCGATCCACGGCGATGGCGCCAATGGTGCTGGCCGGGAAATAGGATTCGGAATGGTGGCTGGGACCGTTGGTGTCGCCGAAGGGGATGCCGTCATAGCTGAGGCCGAAGCTGCCGTCGGGCAGGCCACGCAAGGTGTTCTTCACGCCATTGTCGGACAGGCCGGGGCCGTTCAGGTCGGTGCCGGTCATGCTGGGGGCGATGGCGAGCACGCTGGTATAGGTGCCGGTCTCGGCGACCGAATCCTCGATATAGGACTTGTTGATGATGGTCTGGGGCTCCATCGTTTCCAAAGACGCCTTGGCGGGCGCCGATTCCGGATCAAAGGCGGTGCCCGTGACCACCACGGTTTCGATCTCGCCGGCGCTTTGCGCGGCAATGGCCGGCATCGTGTTGACCGCCACCTGCTGGGCTTGGGCGCTGCCCGCCAGCGCGACAAACAACGCAGATACAGCGGCGGAGTTGCGCAGACGGTTCAAATGGATCGCAGACATGAATTCCCCTTTTTCAAATTCCCCGGGGCAAAACACAGACGGCGGCGGACTCGCCATTCGCGAATTCGCTTTGTTGCGGTTTGACCTCGTCTTTCGGGGCGGGTTTCACACGCGTATTTGACGGTCGGGTGACAGGCGATATACGAAAACCCAACCTGTCCGCGACACAGCGTCCAGTGGTGAAAAAGCGCGCAACTGTCGCGGTTCTGTCATAGATTGCCGGGCAGCGTGCGGACAGAAACGGAAACAATAACTTGAAGCTGCTGTTGGTGGAGGATGACCGGGAAACCGCGGGGCATATCGTTGATGCCTTGCAGAGGCACGGCCATGCCGTTGAACATGTGGATAACGGCACGCTGGGCCTGGCGCGCGCCATGACAGGCGAACACACGGCGCTGATCGTGGACCGCATGTTGCCGGGCATAGATGGGCTGACCCTGGTGCGCCAGTTGCGCGCGGAAGGGTACCAGATACCGGTGCTGTTCCTCACCACGATGAGCGGGCTGGACGACCGGGTTGAAGGGCTGGAAGGCGGTGCTGACGATTATCTGGTCAAGCCTTTCGCCTTTGTTGAACTCCTGGCGCGGGTGAACGCCATCACACGGCGTTCCGACGGCGCCGAGCCCACCAGGCTGCGCCTGGAGACCCTCGAAATCGACCTGATCCGGCGCACGGCCAGCCGCGACGGCAAGGCGATCGAGCTTCAGCCCCAGGAATTCCGCCTGCTGGAATATTTGCTGCGCAATGCCGGGCGGGTTGTGACCCGCACCATGCTGCTGGAAAATGTCTGGGACCTGCACTTCGATCCCCGCACCAACATCGTGGAGACCCATATGAGCCGGCTGCGCTCCAAGGTGGACCGGGGGTTCACCACCGAATTGATCCGCACTCTGCGTGGCGTGGGGTATATCCTGCGTGCGGATTAGGTTCCTTCACACCGAAGCGTTCCGCCTGTCGGCAATCTATGCCGGCGTGTTCGCGCTGTCGGTGCTGGTGTTGGGCAGTATCGTGCTGGTCATCACCGACCGCGCTTTCCGCGACCAGCTGGTGCAATTCTCCAGCGCCGATATCGCCACAATTCAGGCCGGCTATAAAGGCGAGGGCATCGACGAAGCCCGCGAGGTGATCGAGCAAAGCATGGCCGCGCCCAGTACCTCCGATTATTTCCTGTTGCAGCAGGGAAAAACCCGCATCGCCGGCAACCTGCCTGTGATGACGCCGCAAACCGGCACTGTTTCCCTGCCAGGGGCATCACCCGGTCATGACGTGCTGGGCGTGGGCGCTTTCCTGGCGCCGGGTCTTTACGCCTTCGCCGGCAGCGATCTTTACCGCGTGCACAAGGCGCAGCAGCAGATCGTGCAGACCGTGGCCTGGCTTTTCGCCGCCGCGCTGCTGCTGGCGGTGCTGGGCGGCGCCTTGGTCAGCCGCACCTTCCTGCGGCGCAGCGATGCCATGGGCCGAGCCTGCCGCGCCATCATGGACGGCGATCTGAAGGCGCGCATTCCGGTGCGCGGCACCCAGGATGAACTTGACCGGCTGGCCGGCACCATCAATGAGATGCTGGATCGCATCGTGGCACTGATGGAAAATCTGCGCCAGGTCAGCAACGACATCGCCCATGACCTGCGCACGCCGGTCAGCCAGCTGCGCCAGGGACTGGAGCGGGCCAAGGACGGTCCGGGCAGCGAACACGCCCAGGCGCTGGACGCGGCGATCGAAAGGACCGATGGCATATTGGCCCTGTTCGCCGCGATGCTGCGCATCGCCGAAATCGAAGGCGGCAAGCGGCGCGCGGCGTTCGCGAACCTTGACCTGGCGGCGTTGCTTCACCACATGCACGAACTGTTTGCGCCTGTGGCGGAAGCCGCCGGTCACCGCTTGGCCGTGGCGGTGGCGCAGGATGCGGAGATTCGGGGCGACCGGGCGCTCCTGATCCAGCTTCTGTCCAACCTGATCGAGAACGCCATCCTGCACACGCCTCCGGGTACGCATATTGTCCTGTCGTTGGCGCAGATGGATGGCCGGCCGGCGCTGACCGTCGCGGATGATGGGCCAGGGGTGCCTGCCGAGGAACATGCCAAGCTGTTCCAGCGGCTGTACCGGCGCGAAGCCAGCCGCACCCATCCCGGCCACGGGCTTGGCCTTTCCACGGCGCAGGCCATCGCGGAACTGCATGGCGCGCGCATCGATGTCGTGCCCGGCGCGCCGGGGCTTGGCATTCGCGTGCTGTTTCCCGTGTCACAAAAGCCTTCCGAGTCTTAAGCCGCCACGAGTATCGCACCGAGTGCGATCAGGCCAATGCCGATCCAGTTGTGGGCGAGCGGCCTCTCCCCCAGAAATGCAAATGCAAACAGCGCTACCAGCACCACGCTCATCTTGTCGATCGGCGCTACGCCCGAGGCCGGCCCGGCCTTGAGGGCGCGGTAGTAGCAAACCCAGGACGCACCAGTGGCCAGGCCTGACAGAGCCAGGAACAGCCAGGTCCTGCGCGGCACCGCGCCCATCGGCTGCCATGCATGGGTCAGCGCGACAAAGACGGCCAGCACCACCAGGATGATGACGGTGCGGATCAAGGTGGCGAAATCGGAATTGACATTCTCCACGCCGATCTTGCCGAAGATCGCGGTGAGGGCGGCAAATAACGCCGAAAGGGCGGCCCAGAAGGGCCAGGATGTCAGCACCAACCGCATCTTCGTCTCCAACATTGGGGAAAGTTATTTCCGCCCAGGCAATTGCAGCATACCTCTTGCCACGCAGCCATGGGAAAATGGCGCCAACCAGGAGGCCGTGATGAAATCATGCAATTGGAAAACAGGTGTTTCGCTTTGCGCGTTACTGACATTGCCAGTGCTGGCGGCAGCGTCCGGTTATCACGTGCTGGCCAGCTTCACCTTGGGCGGCGATGGCGGCTGGGACTATGTCAACCGCGATCCGGCCAGCGGCAACCTGTTCATCACCCGCGGCAGTCACGTGATGGTGGTGGATCCCGCCAGCGGAAAGCTTCTGGGTGACATCCCGAACCTGATGGGCATTCACGGTACCGCCTTTGCCAACGGCAATGCCTATGTCAGCGAAGGCGGCGCCAACCGTATCGCGGTCGTCAATCCCAGGACGTTCATCAAGACGGGCGAGATCGCGGTCGGCGGCCGGCCCGACACCATCATCTATGATCCTTTTTCCAAGCGCCTGTTCACGTTCAATTCCACCAGCAAGGATGCCACCGCCGTCGATCCCGTCGCCGGCAAGGCCGTGGGATCGGTCCCGCTGGGGGGCAAGCCGGAAGCGGCGGTCAGCGACGAGGCCGGCACCATCTATGTCAACATCGAAGACAGGAGTGAGTTGATCGCTTTCGATGCCAAGACACTGGCGGTGAAAAATCATTATCCGCTGGGACCCTGCCAGGAGCCATCGGGTATTGCGGCCGATCTTCGCCACGGCCGGGTCTTTTCCGGCTGCGACAACAAGATGATCGCGGTGACCGACATGAAAACCGGCAAGGTGGTGGCCCAGATTCCCATCGGTGAAGGCGTGGACGCCAACCGCTTCGACCCCGCCACCGGCCTTGTTTTCAGCTCCAATGGCGAATCCGGCACCATGACCATTGCCCATGAGGACAGCCCTGATAAGTTCACGGTCCTGCAGAACCTTCCTACCGCAGATGGCGCGCGCACCATGGAACTGGACCCCACAAGCCACAAGCTTTTCACCGTGACGGCCGAGCGCAAGCCCGGCACGCCGACGGCCGACCGGCCCAATCCCCGGCCGGTGCCCGTGCCCGGCACCTTCCGGTTGATCGTCCTGGACCGCTGATGTCTGCCAGACACTGGATCGGGTTTGCCGCGCTGATGTTGCTCGCGGCGTGCGGCAAGCCCGCCGCTGACAAAGTGGCGGAAAAAGAAGCCGAGACGCCGGGTCTTACCCTCAAGGCCGAAGAGATCAAAAGCCTGGGCATCGCCACCGCGCCCGCCCATACGGCGTCCTGGCGTCAGCAGATCACCGGTTATGGCGTGGTGACGGCGCTGGACGCCATTGCGGTGAACGATGCGGAAGTCATGACCGCCCGCGCGGCGGCGGCACAGAGCCAGGCCGCGGCGGCGCGCGCGCGCAGCCTCGCCACGGGCGAGGAAGCGGCGGTTTCGCGCGAAGTGGTGGAGACCGCGCAAAGCAAGGCGGCGGCAGACCAGGCCGCGCTGATGCTGGCGCAGCGCAAGACCGACGCCGCCTTCGGGCACAACGTGCCCTGGCACGATGCCGCCTCGCGGCAGACGATCATGGCGCGGCTGGCATCGGGCAGAAGCGTGCTGGTGCGCGTGACTTTCCCGCTGGGCGTGCTCGGCAATGCGACACCGGCCACGCTTCAGATCGCGCGGCTGGGCGTCAATCCCAAAAGCTGGACGACCAGCACAATATGGGAAGCGCCAGCCGACAACACGTTCCCCGGACGGGGTTTCTATGCCCTGCTGGACGGCAGCGACCTGGCGCAGAACGAGCACGTCACCGCGGCAGTGCCGGTGGGCGCGGCGCAGGCCGGTGTCACCGTGCCCGCAGCTGCGCTGATCTATGGCGACAATGAAGCCTGGGTTTATGTCCAGATCCGGCCGGAAACCTTCCTGAAAACCAAAATAGATATCGGCAAGCCGTTGGGCGATGGCTATTTCGTGACCGATGGCATCCGGGCGGGGCAGCAGATCGTGACCGGCGGCGCCGGCCTGCTGCTGGCGCGCGAAACCAATCCCAGCACAGCAGCCGAGGACTAGCCATGCGCTGGCTTGTCGATCTTTGCGTGCGCTTCGCCGGCACCATTGCGACCCTCACATTGATCGCCCTGGCGTTGGGCATCTGGGCGACGCAAAGCGCGCCGCTGGACGTGTTTCCCGAATTCGTACCGTCTACGGTGGACATCCAGACCGAAGCGCCGGGCTTCACCGCCCAGCAGGTCGAGCAGCTGGTCACCAAGCCGATTGAGAATGCGGTCAATGGCGCGCCGGGACTGGCCACCATCCGCTCTGAATCCATTCCCGGCCTGTCGGTCATTACGGTGCAGTTCGCCGAAAAGATCGATCTTTACAATGCGCGTCAGGGAATCGCCGAACATCTGAGCGAGCTGGGCAGCGCCTTGCCGCTGGGCGTGGATACACCCCGGCTTTCGACACTTACCTCCAGCACCATGGACCTGCTGAAGATCGGGCTGGTGTCCGACAAGCTCACGCCCTTCGAGCTGC
>CANCMM010000037.1:0-9757 GCA_947379335.1 Alphaproteobacteria bacterium
GAACCAAAGGTGATTGACGTTCACCGCGGCACGCAGTTCCGGCAGGATATCGAAATCCACACCCGCGCCCAGCAGGATGGTGCCGGGATTGTTGAAGTTGGACTGGCCTTCTTCCTTGGACGAGCGCAGATCGTTGAGGATGCCGTTGCGGCTGTTCAGGAAGATGGCGCGGCCGCCGCCGGCGAAGGGTATGGACTGGCGGATATAGTAGCTGGTGTCGGAACCGGCGAATTGCGGGTTTTCGAAGATGGCATCGAAACCCCCTTCATGATCGTCATAGGGATTGTCGTCGCCCGAGGCATAAAGCGCCGACAGACGCACCCGGATCCAGTCGAAATCCATCGACGGTTCGGCCGCCAGGAAATAACCGGAGATGTCCGCCGAGCGGCCGGTGAAGAAGCTGTTGCGGTCCTGGCCCAGCACGCCATAGCCGGTGACGGTCAGGTTGACGGGGCCCCAATGGCCGTCGCCGGAATAACCCAGATACACGGCGTCATAGTCGCGCGGCCGGATGTCGCCCAGAAGCGCGGGACGGGCAGGAAAGCCGTTGAAGTCGGTATGGATGTCGCTGGCTTCGCGGTTCATGTTGTAGACGGCGGTCAGCTCGGAGGTGAATCCGGGCACCGGTAGATCCTGGGCATACACATTAGCTACGGCGACATAGTCGTTTCGGACCATCTGGGTGATATCGTTCAGGCCCGAATTGGTGTCTTTTTCCAGCCGCGCGAAAAAGCCCAGATTGTACTGATAGCGGTTGTTGTCGCGGTCGCCGAACAGGCGCACGCCCAACTGGTTGTCCTGGAACAGGAAACCGCGGAAGTCCGAAGTGAAAGGCTGGATGCCGATGCGGATGGAGTCGAAGTCGTAGCGGTCATCGACATTGCGGATGTGATAATCCAGGAAGGCTTCCTGCAAGCCCACCAGCCCGTCGAGACGATGGGTGGGCTGGGCGGGATCGACCGACAGCACGCGCCGCTCCGACACCATGGCGTAGTTGACGTTCATGGCCACGGCGAAACGGAATTCGATTTCCGGCGGCTTGAAGGCGGTGGAGCCTTTGTAGATGTCGGCGCCGGCAATGAAGGTCTGAACATAGACGCTGCTGTCGGCCTGGCCGAACACGTCCAGGCTGCCGGGACGCTGGCTGGTCTGAATGCTGACGGGGGTGGGGAAGGAGCGCAGCTCCGCCACGCTGTCGGACACGCCGGTCAGGTCCAGGAACCAGTCATCGGTGCCCAGGATGGGGCGGTCGCCCTTGATGACGTTCTGATTGTAGGGATCCCACCACTGTCCGCCCACGCCCAGCGCGTCCACGATACGCCAGCGGTCCGGTACCGGAATCCAGCTTTCGGTTGGGAAGGCTTCGGGCGGCGGCGCGATCACCGCGCCCGGATTGTCCTGCAGCACCGGCTTTTCGTAATTGCGCAACCGGCCGGGAATGTCGCGGCCCTCGGTGGAGTTCTGGGTTTTTGGCACCTCGTCCTTCTGGGCCAGCCGCACCGGCTTTTTTCTGGCGTCGATCACCATCGGCTCAGGCGACTTCAGCGCCTCGGCGGCGCGGGCATTGGGGGTGGAAGCTTCAGGTTTGGCTGCATCAGGCTTGGCTTGTTCCTGCGCCAAAGCCGGCACGGCCGCCAGCAGAGAAGCCGCCAAAGATGTCGTCAGAAGGATCGCGCGGAGGTTTCTCATTTGCCCTGACACACATTCTGTTCGGTCGTATCCAGGAAGGGTGCGAACGGACAATTGACGTATCGCAGGCGCACGGAATTGCCGTTGATCTGGACCACCACATTGTCGGAACGGATGGAGTTGGACGCCTCACCGATACCGGAGACGCGCTGGCCGCCATTGTACAGGCCCAGGAACGTGATCATGTCGTCCTGGTCGATGCCGTCGCCCGAAGTGCCGACCGCGCCCACCAGCTGGGTGCCCCGGTAGATCGGCACGCCGCCGGAGAATATCTGGATGCCGTTCTGCAGCCGGTTGATGCCGGGCCCGGAGTCCGGAATGAAGCTGCAGCGCTGCGGCGTGTCGGTGGCCGAGGCGCCCTTCACGAAGGTGACATGCTGCACCAGGTTGGTCAGAACCAGCGCCGATTGCAGGCCGGTGGAGAGCGGGCTCCACTTGGCGATGGGCCGCGAGAATGGACCATTGGGATTGTTGAACTGGCCGTCCGGGAAGAACGGCCGCGCCAGGTTACCGATCGCGCGCGAGGAATAGGCGGTGGCGCCTGTGAAGGCGTTCGTGTCGTTCAGGAAGGTGCGGGCCGCCGGAATGAAGGTGCGCACATCCGTGCTGGGATCGCCGTTCAGCTCCGATGCGGCATTCTTGTTGGAGAAGAAGGCCGCAGTGCGGGCCTTCTGCAGTGCCACGTCGATGCCGAAGATCGGCGCATCGGGCGCGCGCACGATCCCCAGGATCTTGCCGCGCGTGTCCACCACCGAGACCGAGACCTGGGCGCGGCTGTCAAGCGGCTGGCGGATTGCGGCGCGGGCCCGCGACATGATCTTGAAGGCTTCTTCCAGTACCGCGGCGGTTTCGGCGCCGCTGAGCGCGGTGCCGACATCGGCGCCGTCGCTGCCCCCGATGGCGGGATAGCGGTTGTTGCCCGCCCCATTGGTCAGGATGAAGGCGTCCAGATTGTTGAACTCTGCGCTGGATGCCTTGCGGATGCCCGAAGCCTCGGTGCCATAGACCTGGCCATCGATGATCGTGCCGTTGGTATAGCCGGTCACCACCGTCAGGGTGCCGACCCCGGCCGCGTTGGTGAAGCCGGGCGCTGAAGCGGGGCTGGATTTCAGGGTGGAGGTGGTGGCGTCGCTGTAGCGCAGCAGGGTGCCGTCCAGCGAAATCCTGTCGGCGGTGATGCTCGATGGCGCCGCATAATCGGTGGTCGCGGCCAGGGCGATATTTTCTTCGGGGTCATTGTCGACATTGGAGACATCGGTGTCGAAACCGTAATCGCCATCGGCCATCACGCCGACCCCGCCCACCAGCACGCCGCTCTTGTAGAGCGGAAAGCCGCCTGGATCGGCCGACAGGCCCAGCGGCGAACGCTTGGGACCGATGAAGGCGCCGGGACCGCCGGCCGGGTTGAAGCGACCCGAAAGGTCCGAACAGGGCAACTGGCTGAACTGCACGCCGAACAGCGGGCCGCCTTCCAGGCCCGGCGTGATCGCCAGGGTCGGCGGGAAGAATTGCTGCACGATCTCGCTGGCGGTGCGGGTGGAAAAGGCATTGCCGCCGCTCGACAGATAGGCGCCGGTAACAGCCTTGGCGATGGCGCCGGCTGCGGCAGGGACGGATACGCCTTCCAGGTCGGTGTTGTTGGCCGGATTGGGCGCTGCGCGCAGAGTGGCGTTCGCCGGCGAGCCGGCCATGGTGTAGACCGCCAGCACATTGCCCACGCGGTCCACCACCGAGATTACGGCGGGCTTGCCTTGCGCGGTGGCTTCGGCCACGGCGCGCGAAATGATCTTCTGCACGTCGGCGACGCTGAGGCTCTGGGAGTCCGGCACATTGAACACGCTGGACGGTATGGTTGTGGTGGCCGTGGTGTTGGTCACAGCGGCTGTGCTGCCGGTGGTGTTGGTGGTGGCGGCGGCCGGGCTGGGCGTGGAATTGGTGGCGCTGGCGTTGGAACTGGCGCTGCCGTCATTCTTGCCGCAGGCGCTCAACACCAAAAGTCCGCTCAACGTGATGCTCAACAGCGGACGTATACGCGTAATCATTTCAGTCTCCCCACCGCGCCGGCCAATTGCCGGATCGCGTCGCGAAATTCCGCCGGGTGCCAGGCATTGGTGTCATGCACTTCGGCGTAAAGCTTGTTGATCTGTGGCCGCAAGCCTTCGGCGGCCTTGCGGTCCACCTGGCCTTGCGCCACCAGCGAATTGAGCAAGGTGTCGGCGGCCATCACCGCCTGGGCACCACCTTCATAATCGGTATAGCGCGCCGCGGCACCGCTCAGCACCGCATCCAGCGCCGCGAAAGTCTCGGCGCGGCTGAACGCGTGGGTAGCCATCGCAGCCGCGAGATTGCGCGCCGCGCCCGCAAGCTGCGAGGCCGCGGCGGTCGTGTCATGGCTCTGCGCCATGGCGGTGTGGAAGTTCTTCGCCGCCGCATCGAAGCCGGCGCCTTCGCCCGGCGCCGCGACCTTGGCGATGGCCGACAGCATGATCATGTTTTCGTCATTGAAGGGCGGCGCACCCGGCGGCAGCGGACGGCCCGGATTGGCCTCGGCGGTCAGCGCCGCATTGGGCTCATCTGAAATACGGCGGTGGCAGCTCTGGCAATCGAAGAAATAGAATTCGGGGAAGGCGCCTTCATTGGTGTGCACGCCGTCGGCATAGAGCGCCAGCTGCCGCTCCACCGCCAGGGCCTGGCCCACCGCCCAGAACTTGATGCCGCTGGCCAGTGGTTTGCGCTTCACATAATCGGCATCGAAATCATAATGGCGTTGCAAGGCGCTGTAGAGATCCAGTTCGAACGACACGCGCGGATGGCCCGCCGCCATCATCTTGTGGTTGACGAACTGGCCGGACTTGGCGCTGCCGAAATGGCAATCCAGGCACAGATTGGCGCGTGCACGCGGGTCTTCCAGCGCGGTCATGCCGTTCTTCACATTGTCGGCATGGGTCGCGCCGACGGTGTAGTGACTCACCAGCCAACCGCCGGCGCCGCCATGACAGGCCTCGCAGCCCACGCCGTCCGATATCTGGAACTTGGAACCCCGCGCCGATGCCGGCTCGCCATGACAGCCCAGGCATTCCTTGGCGCTCTCGGCGCGGCCCAGGCCCATGCGTTGGGCGATGCCTTGCGCGCGGCTACGTGTGAGAACCTGCCAAGCCTGACTGTGCGAGCCGGCCGCCGAGGTCGTGTCCTGCCAGGTGATGAGCTCGTTCTGCCGCACCGTCTTGCCGGTGGGCGCCAGACGTCCGTGACATGTGGAGCCGCCGCAGGAGGCGACCCCTTCATGGGTGCCCGGTGCATCGGCGGCAAAAGTGGGTGTCGAAAAAAGCGACAGCAGGAGCGTCAAGCCGAAGGCGCGCGCGCACTGACCCCTCGATAACCCCGCCACAAAAACCCCCTACCCCACGCCCGGCGGTAATCCCGCTAAAAGCCTTGGTTTCGTAGCAGTTTCAGCCCTCCTTTGAAAGCAAGGGAACCTTGATGACAATTTGTCAGGCTGCGGCAAACCAGCCGCCCAAAGTCAACGCCGGGCCTAACCGTGCGGCTTGATCGAATACATCCGGAAATTGCCGAAGCCTTTGGCGGTGGGCTGGATGCCGACATAGTCGCAGCGCCAGTCTTTGGCCCCCGCCAGGAACAGCGCGCTGGCCAGCTGCTCCGTCACATAGATTTCACCTGGCGGGGTGACCGGCTCGATGCGGGCGGCGCGGATGATCTCCCGGCCTGCGAAAGAATCTTTCTTCAGGATGGGATCATGGATGGGGTGGCAGGGGCCGTAATGGACGGCAATCCGCAACTGCAGATGCACGGCGATGCCGTGGCCGTCCCGGTCGAAGCCTTCCGAGCGTTCCTGCATGGCGATGGCGCAGGCCGCCGCCAAGGCGGGGGTGCGGAAGACCAGGAAAATCCCGTCGCCGGCGGTGGCGCGGTAGTCGATATCGCCTCCGAAAGGCTCGATGGCTTGCGCCAGGCCGGCCATATAGGTCTGGACGAACAGCTCCATCTGCCGTTCGGGCAGCTTGCTGAAACCACGCACGTCCGCGAACAGAAAGGCGCGCGGCGCCACGTCCGGACTGATGTGGTCGTCCGGCGGCGGGGGCGGCTGGGTCAGCCGGTAAGGCGCGCCCTGCGGGGGGATGATGACACTGGGCAGGCCCAGCCCGGACCACTTGGCCACTTCCGCCGCCGCGGTGGCGACCGCCATGGCGGGCGCGCCGTTCCAGATCGCAAGCTGGCAGACGCCGGTCGCCAGGGCATCGGCATGGCGGCGCGCCATGCCCATGGCGTGGCTGCTGCACAGGGCTTTGACACAGTCATGCTCCAGCACGTCATTGTCGATCACATAGGAGACGGTGCGGGCTTTTGCCATGCAGGCGGCGAAGCGCGCCTCCCAGCCTGGCGACACCGAACTCTTCACAAAGTCCTCGGCCCGATAAGGCAGCACGACATGCAATTCGATTCCTGCCGCCAGCGCCGTTTCCGCCATCAATATGTCGCCGCCGCTACACAGCGAGCCATAGGCAAAACCGGTATTGAGCGCCGCCATCTGGGCAGCGATCTGCAAGGTTCCCGCATCATCCAGATTGCGGTGACCGCAATAATAGATCACCGAGGGCACGCGCAGTTCGTCCAGCAGACAGGCTTCGGAACCGCGCGCCGCGCACACCGTCAAAAGCTGTTTCTTGGTGGAGGCCATGCCGGACGCGGACATGCCCAGCGTGCTGGCGGCTTTCAAAACCGGACCCACCTCATCGCTTTTGCCCAGCACCAAAAGCGCTTCGGCCTTTGTCGCCAGGCCCCAATAATCCTTTGAATCCGCCACTTCCCGCAATGTCTGGCGCGCCAGATTCTCGGCTGTCGCCTGCTCGCCTGCGAGCAAAAACAGGGTGGCGGCATTGATCAGCGGATAATAACCGCCGTAGCGGCGATAGACTGTCTCATACGCATCGGCCGCCTCGATCAACGCCTCGCGGCGCGCATCGGCGTGCGCTTCCAGCGCGATATCCTTGAGGCAGCGCGCTTCCAGCGCCGCGATGTCGCGCGCCATGTCGGCGGGCAGCGCCTCCAGCGGCGCATGCGCCAGACGCTCGCGAAAACATTCCAGTCCCAGGCGCGCCGCGCCCGCGCGCGCCAGACCCAGCACCAGAAGATAATCACGCTCGGTGCGGCGCCGGATATCGGGGTCGTCGGGCGCATGGCGCAGCAGATCCAGCGCGGTGAGGAAATCGCCTGCCGCCAGCGCCGCCTTGGCGCGGGCAATGTCATTGGGAAAGCGTTTGTCCAGAAGGGCGGCCATCATCTCGGCGATGGCCGCGTCGGTGGCGGGGATGATGCCGTCCTTGCGGTGAAGCAAAGGCTGGCCCGGCATGGCCGGATCGATCACCAGCAGCGGCAGGCCCAGCGCGACGGCATCGCGCGCGCTCTGGCCGGTCTGGGAATCCCAGCGATCGGCCGACAGGATCGCCAGCACGATGTCGCCCTTGCGGATCACCGTTTCGGCGCACGTCAGATAAGCGCGATTGCGCGCGTCCTCATGGGCCAGGTTGCCGGGCAATTCCTCCACCCCCAGCTCCTGGCGCGCCCGGTCCAGCAGGGCACGGAAGGCCGCGATTTCCTCGTCGAAATCGCCCAGGTTGAAGGTCTTTTCATAGTCGGCCTGCGCCGCCGGCAGGATGGCCTGGAGCCGGTAGCCCGCTTCCAGCCCGGCGCTGGCGATCATCTGGTCGGCGCCCTGGGCCAGGGGAGATATCACCGCAAGTTCAAGCCCTTCGGGGCGCGCCCCGCCCTGGCCGATGGCGGCCAAAATGTGATGGACCGAGCGCGCGACCGCGGCCCTGTTCTTGAACGAGATGACGCGGTGGCCGATGGCGGCGACGCGCAGGATGTTCGATGTCTCGGCCAACAGGACCTCACGGAAAGGGTTCGACCTATAGCAGAAAGCGGCACGCATGGGACGCGGCCAAGCCTTCGTCCGTGACAGGTCGTTGACAAGGCGTCAGCCTCCAAAGCGCTTAAAAATCAAGCACAAGAGGGCTATTGCCCGGCCCTTTCGTTGACTCTCCGGGAACCGCGCGATTTACTCTTTTGGGGTTTTGGGGAGCTCCTCGGAAAGACAGGTTCTGTGCGCCTTGGGTGCGGGAAACCTGGCACCGGGGCGCGCATGTCATGACGCAGATATTTCTGTCGTACGCGCGCGACGACGATCTGTTGCCGCCCAATTTGCCGCCCGGCAAGCAGGCATCCGGTTTCGTCACCGCCCTGCACAACCAGCTTCTCTATGAATTCCGCGACCAGGGCGGCGAGCGCCCGGAATTGTGGCGCGATATCCACGGCATCGACCGGGGCGACCAGTTCGCCAGCGTGATCGAAGACCAGATCAACAATTCCGACATCCTGCTGGTGGTTTTGTCGCTGAACTGGATCAAGCGCGAATGGTGCCTGCGCGAATTGCAGGCCTTTGAAAAGCGCTGGGGCGCCGAAGCCCGCCAGCGCATCGTGGTCGTTTCCAAGCGCGCCGTATCGCTGGACCAGCGCCCACCGCTGCTGCAGGGCCAGGAAGGCTATGACTTCTTTTTCCTGGAGCCGCGCGCGCAGATCGGCGAGGAGCAGCAGTATTTCGACCGCGGCGTGGTGATCGACGACCGTTATTATGACCAGGTCACGGGGCTGGCGCGTTTTCTCTCCTCCTTCAACGACCGGCGGACCCGCCAGCGCACCGCGCCTGTGGCGGAAAAGCTTGTGGCGAGGCCCGCATCGTCCAATGCCCGCACTGTCTTTGTCGCCAAGCCTGCCGCCGACATGCGCGCCGCCTATAGCCGCATCGTGGAAGAGCTTGAGGGCCGCAACTTCATCGTCACACCCGGCATAAACGATGAAATCCCGCATGATGGCAGCGCCGTGCAGATGATCGATGCGGCGCTGACCAGGGCGGACCTGGCGGTGCACCTGCTGGGCGAGAAGGCCGGCTATGCGCCCGAGGATGAAGACCCCATCGCGAAATTGCAGCTGGCGCGCAGTGGCCTGCAGACAAACAAGCCTCATACCGACGAGACGCGCGCGCCGTTCCACCGCGTGATCTGGGCGCCACGGGTGTTGACCGAAGGCGGCAGCGGCGAAGACCGCGATTCCACCGCAGTGCTGGCGAAATTCGACCAGCACCTGGCCACCGACAAGATCGTGGGCGAGAATCTCAGCAAGTTCGTGGACTTTTTGATCCAGCGGCTGGACGACATGATCGTCATGCAGACCGTCGCCGCGGTGCCGGAGATGAGCCAGGACGGCGAACGCGCCGTCTATGTCTACCACCGGCCCGAAGACCAGGATCATGCGCTGGAACTGGCCAAGCTGCTGCAAAGCGAACATCTGGAGCCGCGGCTGCCCGCGCTGGAAGGCGATCCTGCCGAACTGGCGGCGCTGCACCGGCAAGAATTGCAGAATTGCGCCTCGGTGGTGCTGTGCTGGGCCAATGCCTCGGAAGTGTGGGTCAAGGCCACTTCCCGCGAACTGGCCAAGTGGCGCGACCTGGGCCGCAGCGAAAAATTCGCCTGCCGCGCCGTGGTGGCCCTGCCGCCGCCGGGCCAGCGCAAGCTGGTGCTGAGCAATTTCCCGCCACGCAACGAGATCGACGTGGTGCTGGACCTGACGCAGACTGAAACGATCGACCGTGGCACGCTGGATCCGGTGGTCCAGGCTTCGCGCGCCGTCCAATGATCCAGGAAAAGCCGCCCGGCCTTTCCGCCGACAGGCCGTTCGTGGGCCTGAGGCCCTTCGGCTCTTCCGATCACGCCTATTTCTTCGGCCGCGAGGACCAGGTCTATTCGCTGTTCCGCCTGCTGGACCGCGGCCGCTTCATCGCGGTGGTCGGCTCGTCGGGCAGCGGCAAGTCCTCGCTGGTGCGCGCGGGCCTGCTGCCCATCCTGGAGCAGGAAAGCGCCGGGCATGGCGGCCGCCAATGGCGCTGGATCGAAATGCGCCCAGGCGATGCGCCGCTGGACAACCTGGCGCATGAAGTCGCCAAGCTGGCGCACGAAGATGGCCCCGACGCCGATGCCATGGCGAGTGTGCGCGA
>CANCMM010000038.1:0-9713 GCA_947379335.1 Alphaproteobacteria bacterium
AGCTGCCTGGTGCGGCGGCTGGGCGCGGGCGCGCGGGATATGCGCATCCTGTATGGCGGGTCGGTGAAACCGGACAATGCCGCCGATATCCTTAACCTGCCGGAAGTGAATGGCGCATTGGTGGGCGGCGCCAGCCTGAAAACGGCCGATTTTCTCGATATTATCACGGCTGTTAAAGGCACAGGCGTAGGCGCGAGCCGGAGCCAAAACCAATAAGTAACCAAGTCACCTGACCCTTTGTTAACGCGGTCCGCCGCATTCTCATCGCAATAAATAATAATACGTGCGGTGGGTAATGAGCAGGCTGTCCTACGACAGTGTCGATGTGCTGATTTACGATCCGGTGGCGGCCAACCGCACCGCGACGCGCGCGACTCTGTATGCGCTCGGCTTCCGCCGCACCGAAACCGTCTCCACCCTCGAAGCCTTTATCGAAGCGGTCCAGACGAATGCGCCCGACATCGCGCTGTGCGAAGCGCAAGGCGCGGCCGACGAATTGTGCGCCGCCATCCAGCAGATGCGCCAGGGCGGGGCGGGCCACAACCCGTTCATCGTGCTCATCGTCACCGCCTGGGAAAAGACCACCGCCCTGATCAACAAGGTGGTGTCCAGCGGCGCCGACGATCTGATCCTGCGGCCCTTTTCCACTGCCAGTCTGGGCCAGCGGATCGAGACTCATATCGACCGCCGCAAGGGCTTTGTCATCACCACCGACTACGTCGGCCCCGACCGCCGCAAGGACACCAGCCGTGCCTCCAATGTCGAGCTGTTCGATCCGCCCAATTCGCTGAAGATGAAGGCCAAGGACAAGTTGTCGAGCGAAGCCATCGCCCGCAAGCTGGACAGCGAGCTGAAGGTGGCGCGCGAGAAGCTGACATCGGAAAAGCTGCGCCGTGATTCCTTCCAGGTCTGCATCCTGTGGCGGCTGATCCAGGAAGCGCCGCTGACGGCGGGCCAGGTCTCGCCCGACCTCGCTAAGCTGCAGGTGCTGGCCAGATCCATTGAAACGCGCTGCACCGGTACCGAATTCGAACCGGCGCTGGAATGGTGCGGCTCGGTTCTGGCAGCTGCCGAAGGTCTGGTGGTGGGCGTGGATCGCAATGCCTCGCTGCACCTGCTCGGCCATGCCGGGCTCAGCCTGCATCAGGTCTTCCACCCGGAGAAAAGCGCGGCAGATCAATTGTCGGAAATCGACGCCACGGTTGCCATTATCCGGGCTCGCCAGCAGGCCCAGGCGCTGGCCAGCTAAAGGCCCGCCGGGGCTGGAAAAACGCCTCCGGCTTCCCATTTCAGGCGGGATGCTCTAAGACCCCGCCCGAAAGCCCGGAACACATCCATGCAGACCCTGTTGCTTGTCGCCGAACTGATCATCGCGGTGGCGCTTATCTGTTTCGTCCTGTTGCAGCGTTCCGAAGGCGGCGCGCTGGGCATGGGCGGCAGCGGCGGCGGCATGGGCGGCTTGTTCACGGCCCGCGGTGCGGCCGACACCCTGACCCGCACCACCGCCATCCTGGCCTTCCTGTTCTTCGCCACCTGCATCGGCCTGAACATCCTGGCGCTGAAGGGCCGCGACCAGACCTCCATCCTTGATTCGGCGGGGCCTGCGACGGGCGTCGGCATTCCGGCCAAACCGGTGGCGCCCGCGCCGCTCCCGATCGGTCCCTCCGTTCCCAAGCCCCAGTAGTGAGCCTGTGGCGCGCGTAAGCGCGTGAGCGGGTCCAGTGGACCCGCGAAAACAGGCGAACGCCGCGAGCTTGGGCGAGCGGCTGCGGCAGTCCCGCACGATTCTCCCCGCGCAAGATGCATAGCTGTTAGCGGCGGAAAATAATTCCGTTTTTGCGCTTGCGTGCGCGCACCTGTTTGATGATGGTGACCTCCCATGGCCCGGTTAGTTTTCATCACCGGCGGCGTGGTCTCTTCCCTCGGAAAAGGTCTGGCGTCCGCCGCCCTTGGCGCGTTGCTTCAAGCACGCGGCTACAAGGTTCGTCTGCGCAAGCTCGACCCTTATCTGAATGTGGATCCCGGCACGATGTCGCCGTTCCAGCATGGCGAGGTCTATGTCACCGATGACGGGGCGGAGACCGATCTGGACCTGGGCCATTATGAGCGCTTCACCGGCGTGTCGGCGCGCAAGTCCGACAACGTCACCTCGGGCCGCATCTATTCCCAGGTGATCGAGAAGGAGCGCAAGGGCGGCTATCTGGGCCGCACCGTGCAGGTGATCCCGCATGTCACCGACATGATCAAGGAATTCGTGCTGGCCGATATCGACGGGCTGGATTTCCTGCTGGTCGAGATCGGCGGCACGGTGGGCGACATCGAAGGCCTGCCGTTCTTCGAGGCCATCCGCCAGTTGCACAATGACCTGGGACGCGGCCAGACCGCCTTCATCCATTTGACCCTGGTGCCGTATATCGAGGCGGCGGGTGAGCTGAAGACCAAGCCCACCCAGCACAGCGTGAAAGAGCTTCGCGCCATCGGCATCCAGCCGGACATCCTGCTGTGCCGCACCAGCCATCCCATTCCCGACGACGACCGCAAGAAGATCGGGTTGTTCTGCAACCTGGCGGCGGAGCGCGTGATCCCGGCGATGGACCTGGACACCATCTACCGCGTGCCGCTGGCCTATCACGATGTCGGGCTGGACACGCAGCTTCTGAAAGTGTTCGGCATCGACAATGCGCCCGAGCCCGACCTGACGCGCTGGCAGGAAGTTGTGCAGCGGGTGAAGAATCCCGAAGGCGAAGTGCGCATCGCCGTGGTCGGCAAGTACATGCAGGTCAAGGACAGCTACAAGTCGCTGTCCGAGGCGCTGACCCATGGCGGACTGGCCAACAATGTGAAGGTCCATCTGGACTGGATCGACAGCGAAGTGTTCGAGCGTGATGACGCCGCCAGCTTCCTGGAAGAAGTGGACGGCATATTGGTGCCGGGCGGCTTTGGCGAGCGCGGCACCGAAGGCAAGATCGGCGCGGTGCGCTTTGCCCGCGAGCGCAAAGTGCCGTTTTTCGGCATCTGTTATGGCCTGCACATGGCGGTGATCGAAGCGGCGCGCGACCTGGCGGGCTTGGAAGGCGCCGGCACCACCGAGATCGGCACGCCCAAGCATCCGGTGATCGGGCTGATGACCGAATGGGTGAAGGGCAACCAGATGGAAAGCCGCGCCGCCGATGGCGACATGGGCGGCACCATGCGGCTGGGCGCCTACCCGGCGATGCTGACACCCGGTTCAAAGGTCGCGGAAGTCTATGGCGCCACCGAGATCAGCGAACGCCATCGCCACCGCTATGAAGTGAATACCAATTACGCCAAGCAGCTCTCCAAGCACGGCATGGAAGTGTCGGGCTGGTCGCCGGACGGGCGGCTGCCGGAGATCATGGAGATCCCCGACCATCCCTGGTTCATCGGGGTGCAGTTCCATCCCGAGCTGAAATCGCGGCCGCTGGAGCCGCATCCGCTGTTCACGTCCTTCATTGCGGCGGCGGTGCAAAAGAGCCGGTTGGTCTGATGGCCCAGCCGCCGGATGATTTCCCGCAGCACATGTTCGAAGCGGCGGTGGAATTCGCCATCCTGGCCATCCGGACGCTGATCCTGATCAATGGCGCGGCGGTCATCGCGCTGCTCACCTTTGTCGGCCAGGTCTGGGCCAACGATCAGCACAACGGCTCGGCCATGGCCCATATCCTGTTCTGGCCTTTGTTGTTCTTCCTGATCGGCGTGATCATGGCGGTGACCACCACCTTGCTCGCCTATATCACCCAGATGCTGACCACCGAGCATGGCCGCGGTACGATCCCGGCGATCTCCAAGCGCGTGCGCATTTTCGCGATCCTGTCCGCCTTGCTGAGCCTGATGTCTTTTACGGCTGGGGCCGTGACGACCGCCGTCGGTATCGCAGGTTAGCGCGCCAGATAGGCCGCGATCACGTCTTTCGGGACAATGTGATAGCCGTTGCTGGGTTTGTTTTTCGATGCTTCGCCCGTCTTGGTCAGCGCTACGCGCAAGCCATTTATGTTTTCCAGCGCGATGCAATCGTCGATGTCGTGCAGATCGTCCTTGTGCGGCAACTCGTAGCCGCTGGTGAAATATTGCTCCAACGCGCGCTTCTTGGCTTCCTCTGCGGTGGCAGCGACATAGAAGCCGTTGGCATGCAGTTCGGTGAAGTTGTCGTCATAGGCGCCGAGATTCACGAAGTAGAGTTTTGGGGACTGAGGCGGGGGTGCGTCCGATAAAGTCACGCGGTATCCATCCACCACGTCGAGTTCCAGCCAACTGTCCAGGTGCAGTCCCACGGGATTGCCGAACCATTTTTCCAGCAATTGGGGGTAGGTGTCCTCGATCCGCGATCCGGTGGCGAACACCACGTCATGCAGCTCGGTATTGGCCTTGGGGGCGCGGCCGCCCAGATAAACCGCGAAAAGCTTAGTCATGCCGGTTTATACCCATTAACAGGTCCTTAACTGCAACCCCCGAAACGCTAGGGAATAAGTAAGACGCGCCCTACTAGGATCGGCGCATGGGTCCGTCCATCCCGCTCTTTCTGACGCGCGCTGCCGCCATAGTGCTGGCCGGCCTGCTGCTGCTTGCCGTCACGGGCCATGCCCATGCCGCCGGTGACGGCAACTACGGCCTCAAGCGTTTCCCGGGCGACAATTACGACACCGTGCCCGCCAATGCGCCGGCGCCCGCCGCGCCCAACTTCGCCCCAGTGCCCGGTTCGAGCGTTTCGCCCAACGGCTATTACAGCACCTTGAACAGCAGCCCGGCCGCCGTGACCGTGTCGCCGCCGCCGGCCTATGCGCCGCAGCCCATGCAAGCGCCGCAGGCCTATGCGCCGGCGCCCAGCTATCAGCCCATGCCGGCTTCCAACGAACCTTATGGCTACAGGCCCGCCCAAGGCGCTGCGCCGCTGGCGCAAGGCTATGGCTATGCACCGCAGCCGGGTACTGCGGCGCCCGCGCCGGTACCGGAGGCCTATGGCTACAAGCCGGTGATGCCGGCCGCGCCGTCCTATCCGTCGCCGCGGCTGGCGTCCGCCTCGCCGATGCGCGGTGATCCTTACGCCTATTACCAGCAGGAAACTGCGGGCCGCACGGATAACGCCGAATATGTACTGGGCCCGGGCGACAAGATGCGCCTGATCGTGTTCGGCGAAACCGACCTGTCAGGCGACTTCACGATTGATGGATCGGGCTTTGTGCGCTTGCCGCTGATCGGTCAGGTGCGCGCCGCCGGTTATACGTCGCAGCAACTGGAGGCGGCCATTGGCGGCTCGCTGGCGCAGGGCTATCTGAAATCGCCGCGCGTGTCGGTGGAGGTTTCGACCTACCGGCCCTTCTACATCATCGGTGCGGTCAACCGGCCCGGCCAATACCCATACGTCGATCACATGAATGCGCTGAACGCCATCGCCCTGGCCGGCGGCTTTACCACCACGGCGGTGGAGAGCGTGGTGTTCATCCGCCGCGAAGGCAGCAACACCGAACAGGAAGTGCCGGTCGACCGCACCACCACTATCCGGCCCGGCGACGTGCTCAAGGTGCACAACACCTTCTTCTCTGAGGTGGCAAACTTCGTGGCGCCCTTCTCGGGTGTGGCGGCGTCCGCAGCTACCGCAGCGGTCATTCAGTAGGGCTATTTGCCCCCGGACGGAGCCTGACTTAAAAGGGCTCCATGAACCCCAATCCCGTCGTCACCCTGGGCAATGTCGAAATCGGCAACGCCAAGAAACTCACCATCATCGCCGGGCCCTGCCAGCTCGAGAGTCGTGCTCATGCCTTCGACATGGCAGGCGCCCTGAAAGAGGCTTGCGGCAAGCTGGGAGTGGGACTGATCTACAAGACCAGTTTCGACAAGGCCAACCGCACCAGCGCCAGCACGGCGCGCGGCATCGGGCTTGAGAGTGCGTTGCCGATCTTTGCCGACATCAGGAAGCACTTCGGCCTGCCGGTGCTGACCGATGTGCATGAGCGCGACCAGTGCGCCGCAGTGGCGCAGGCGGTGGACGTGCTGCAGATCCCGGCGTTTCTTTCGCGCCAAACCGACCTGCTGGTGGCGGCCGCGCACACAGGCAAGTGCGTCAACGTGAAGAAGGGCCAGTTCCTGTCGCCCTGGGACATGAAGAATGTCATCGCCAAGATCACCGGCGCCGGCAATGCCAATGTGCTGGTGACCGAGCGCGGCGTTTCCTTCGGCTACAACACTTTGGTTTCAGACATGCGTGCGTTGCCGATCATGGCGGGCTTCGGCGCGCCGGTGGTGTTCGATGCCACCCATTCGGTGCAGCAGCCGGGCGGGCAGGGCGACAAGTCGGGCGGCGACCGCACCATGGTGCCGTACCTCGCCCGCGCCGCTGTGGCGGCCGGTGTCGCCTGCGTCTTCATGGAAGTGCACCAGGATCCCGATCATGCGCCCAGCGACGGGCCCAACATGGTCAAGTTGAAGGACTTCCCGGCACTGCTGGAACAGCTGGTCGAGATCGACGCCGTCGTGAAGCGCGCTTAACGCGCCGGCGGACGCATCGCGAAGTTCACCGCATCATTGTTGGGGCCGCTCTTGGGACCGGGCTTGGCCCAGCGCACGCTGCCCTTCAGGTCGGCCGGATTGGCCGGGGCTTGGGACAGGCTGATGGTGAAGGCCTTGGCGTCCTTGGGCGCGATGCGCGGGACCTGCCACTCGGCGACATTGCCTTTCGCCTTCTCGTCCATGTGCACGCCCTTGTAGCCGTCGCCGGTCGTGGCGGTGACCGTGGTGCCGGCAGGCACCACGACATCAATGATCACGCCCTGTGCGGTCAGGCCTTTGCCCGGCTCGCCATTGTTGGTGACGTTCAGCGCATAGGTGGTACCGGCGGACGGCGCCAGTTGTGCCTGCAGTTCGGGGCGGAAGCCCAGATCGTTTTTCGCCCAGTCATAGATTTCCTTCAGCTGCGCTTCGGTCAGGCGCAGCGGATTGAAGTTGCCCATGCGCAGGCGCGAGCCGGCCCGCTGCTCCTCGAACTTGGGCATGGCGGTGGTGTGATTGTAGACAAGCTCCTTCATCGTGGCGAAGTCGGTATTGCGGCCGCCAAAGGTGGCGCGCGGCATGTCGAAGGTGGCGCCGTGGCACTGGGCGCAGCCCTGGCTGACATAGGCCTGCTGGCCGGCCGGCATCTCGGGCGCCAGCGGCACGCGCCAGGCGGCCGGTTCGGCCACCTTGGGCAGGCTGGCGAAATAAGCGGCAAGGCCGGCGATCTCCGCATCGCTGAGCTGGCTTTCGACAAAGGCGGGCATCACGCCCCAGGGCTTGCGCACTTCCTGCTGGAACTGCGAGGCGGACAAACCGCGTCCGGCGAGATCAGGGCCCATGGCGCCTTCGCCATTCTTGCCGTGGCAATTCTTGCAGAACAGGTTGTTGCCTTCCCACAGCGACTTCGACGCCGCGATATCGGGCGTCTGCGCCAGAACAGGCGAGGCCAGGAACGGAAGCAGGGCGATGACGGCGGCAAATGTCTTCATGGGAAAATCCTTTCGGAATGTTTTGAAAAATTAAGCGGTCGCCGCCATCCAGGCCTGCGCGATTCCGATCACCGCCAGGATGGTGAGGATGATGGTGGGAAAGACCGTCAGGGCGAAGCCGGGGAAGCGCTGCTTCTCATCACTGCCATAGCTGAAGGCATAGATGATGCGGCCCAGGCTCCAGACCAGGCCCAGCGTGGCCGGTATCCAGCCCTGGAAATAGATCGCCGCCAGCCACAGCGCCGGCACGAAGATTACAAACTGCTCGACCGTGTTGCCCTGGATGCGCAGGGCGCGCTCCAGTTCGGGCGCGCCAGTCATGGCGGGGGGATTAATATGGGTCCGGCGGCGGGTGCGGGCGACCAGGATACCCGTCCAGAGCGAGACCAGGATGGCCAGCGCGGTGGCGATGGCGGTCAAAAGGGTGACTGGTGCGAAAAGCGTCATGTTTTTCCCCCGAGATGGGCGTCCGGCTTGAAGCAGCCCGGCCACGCCTCTAGAACCCAAATCCAGCATACGGAGTTCCCGCCATGACCGCCATCCTCGATATCGCCGGCCGCGAAATCCTCGACAGCCGGGGCAATCCCACCGTGGAAGTGGATGTGCGGCTGGAAGACGGCAGCATCGGCCGGGCGGCGGTGCCCTCGGGCGCCTCCACCGGCGCGCATGAGGCGGTGGAGCTGCGCGATGGCGGCAAGCGCTATGGCGGCAAGGGCGTCGAAAAGGCGGTCGCCGCGGTGAATGGTGAAATCTTCGACACCTTGGCTGGGCTGGATGCCGAGGACCAGGTCAAGATCGACCGCGCCATGATCCAGCTGGACGGGACCCCCAACAAGGCGCGGCTGGGCGCCAATGCCATCCTGGGCGTGTCGCTGGCGGTGGCCAAGGCGGCGGCCAATGCCGCGAACCTGCCGCTCTATCGCTATGTCGGCGGCGCCAAGGCCAACACCTTGCCGGTGCCGATGATGAACATCATCAATGGCGGCGTGCATGCCGACAATCCGATCGACTTCCAGGAATTCATGATCATGCCGGTGGGCGCGCCCACCTTCCGCGAAGCGCTGCGCTGCGGCGCGGAGATTTTCCACACCCTGAAGAAGGCGCTGGGCGATGCCGGCCACAACACCAATGTCGGCGACGAGGGCGGTTTTGCCCCCAACCTGAAATCCCCGGACGAAGCGCTGACCTTTGTTTCCAAGGCCGTCGAGAAGGCCGGATACAAGCTGGGCGAGGACGTGTTCTTCGCGCTGGACCCGGCCTCCACCGAGTTCTTCAAGGACGGCAAGTATGTGCTGGAAGGCGAGGGCAAGACCCTGTCGCCGGACGAAATGGTCAAGGTCTATGCCGACCTGTGCAAGCGCTATCCCATCGTCTCCATCGAGGACGGCATGGCCGAGGATGACTGGGCTGGTTGGAAGGCATTGACCAATGCGGTGGGCAAGACGGTGAATCTGGTGGGTGACGATCTGTTCGTCACCAACACCAAGCGGCTCAAGCAGGGCATCGACACGCAGACTGCCAACGCCATCCTGATCAAGGTCAACCAGATCGGTTCATTAACCGAGACATTGGAGACCGTGGATATGGCGCACCGCGCCGCCTACAAGGCGGTGATGAGCCATCGCTCGGGCGAGACCGAAGACAGCACCATCGCCGATCTGGCGGTGGCTACCAATTGCGGACAGATCAAGACCGGCTCATTGGCGCGGTCGGACCGGTTGGCCAAGTACAATCAGCTGCTGCGCATCGAAGAGCAGTTGGGCGATACGGCGTTTTACGCCGGGCGCACAATCCTGCGCGCTTAAGCGCGGTCCAGGTCGGACGGCAAGGACGGTATCGGCCGGCGATCTGGGACGGACGCCTTGCCGCACGCGCCCGCCTGATGGCAGCGCTCCAGAATCCCACGGCCCTTCAACTGGATCACCAGCGCCTGAATGACAGGGGTAGGACGGCTGACGGCGAACATCGCAGCGCCTGCCACGAAGGCCGTCAGGAACCACAGGATGGTGATGATCGCCCGCATAGGCCGGAGCATAGACCCTCCGGGCCCAAGTCTTAAGGACGCTCGATCTAAGTTCCTTGAATCCTTAACTGAATTCCTCTTGACGTGGCGAATCAGTGTGTGATTCGTTGGGTGAATGCGAATCAAGCGTTCGGTCAGCCGATTTTTTGTAGCCCTCATCGTTCCGGCGGTTTCTTTGGCCGTGGTGAGCTACT
>CANCMM010000039.1:0-9636 GCA_947379335.1 Alphaproteobacteria bacterium
GCGGCACAAAAGCCGTGCGGGTCGTCCGCCGGGAGCATCCAGTTGCACATGCCGGCGTCGTAGTTCAGGCAGAATTTGTAAGCCTTTTTGGGCGCCGCCAGCACGGTCCAGCCCCCACCCTCGGCCGGGTCCAAGGCGGAAATCTCTGATATATCAGTAAGATAGCCCAAACCGCGGCCGCAATTCTCGCAGAGCACATTCTCGAAATACAGGAGCTGGCCACAGCCCTGGCAACTGAACAATTTCATGAGGGGTTTCCCTGCTCCAGCCCAAGGAAACGCCCGTTTTTTAACGATGTTCCGAGGATATTGGGCTGCGGCGCGGCGGCTTGTAGCCGCATGTTCGCAGTTGCGGCATAGTCAATTTTCCAGGGAATTCCGATGAGCATCCAGGCCGCCCTCCGCCACGTCACCCGCTACCGGTACGACCGGCAAATCACCTTGGGTGCGCAGACTATACGCCTGCGCCCGGCGCCACACACCCGCGCCAAGGTTGTGGCCTATTCCCTGAAGATCGAGCCGGCCGAGCATTACATCAACTGGCAGCAGGATCCCCAGTCCAACTGGCTGGCGCGCATCGTATTTCCGGAGAAGATCGATCACTTCACCGTCAGCGTAGACCTGACGGTCGACATGGAAGTGATCAATCCCTTCGACTTCTTCCTGGAGCCGGATGCGGAGAAATTTCCCTTCCACTATACGTCCGAACTGAAAGCCGAGCTGGAGCCCTATCTGGCGATCGCCGATTTCGGCCCCGCCTTCAACCGCTATCTCGCCGCGGTGCCGCGCAAGTCCGAGCAGACCACCAATTTCGTCTTCGATCTCAACGCCCAGATTTCGCAGGACATCAGTTACACCATCCGCATGGAGCCCGGCATCCAGACGCCGGAAGAAACGCTGTGCAAAGGCTCCGGCTCCTGCCGTGACAGCGCCTGGTTGCTGGTCAACCTGCTGCGCCATCTGGGTTTGGCGGCGCGCTTCACCAGCGGGTATCTGATTCAGCTCAAGGCCGACGTGAAAGCGTTGGACGGTCCTTCAGGCACCGACAAGGATTTCACCGACCTGCATGCCTGGTGCGAAGTCTATCTGCCGGGCGCCGGCTGGGTTGGTTTGGATGCCACCTCCGGACTGTTCGCGGGCGAAGGACATATCCCGCTGGCCTGCGCCGCCAATCCGACCCAGGCCGCGCCGATCTCCGGCGCGGTCGAGCCGGCCGAAGTGCTGTTCGACTTCGACATGAGCGTGACGCGCATCAAGGAACCGCCCCGCGTCACCAAGCCCTATACCGACGAACAATGGACCGAGATCGAGAAGCTGGGCGATGCCGTCGACCTGGTGCTCAAGAACCATGATGTGCGCCTGACCATGGGCGGCGAGCCCACTTTTGTTTCCATCGACGACCGTTCAGGCGCCGAATGGCATATCGAAGCTGTCGGCCCGACCAAACGGGCCTTGGCCGACACGCTGATACGCCGGCTGCGCGACCGCTTTGCGCCGGGCGGCTTGCTGCATTACGGCCAGGGCAAATGGTATCCGGGCGAATCCCTGCCGCGCTGGGCCTTTGGGCTGTACTGGCGCACCGACGGCGTGCCGCTGTGGAAGAACGCCGAGCGCGTGGCCGCCGAGCACAAGGACCATCAGCCCACCCTGGCCGATGCCAGCGCGCTGATCACGGCCGTCGGCAAGACGCTGGGGCTGGACGCGTCCTATGTCATCCCCGCCTATGAAGATTTCTGGCATCACCTGGCGCAGGAGCGCCAGCTTGCCGCCAATGTGGACCCATCCGATGCCAAGCTGGACGATCCGGAACTGCGCGCGCGCCTGGCGCGGGTGTTCGAGCGCGGTTTGACCAAGGCGGTGGGCTTTGTCCTGCCGGTGGAAAAGGGCCTGACACGCTGGCTGAGCGAGCATTGGACCACCCGCAGCGGCCATCTGTTCCTGCTGCCGGGCGACAGCGCCATCGGCTTTCGCCTGCCGCTGAATTCGCTTCCCCATGTGCCGGCGCAGGCGCGCAGCTTTGTGCCGCCGCCCGATCCGTTCGCGCCGCTGCCGCCGCTGGAAGAGCCCGAAAAGACCGGCCAGAACTACACCAACGGCCATGCCTTGCAGGCGCCGTTCCGGCCCGTGAACGCGCAATCGGTCGCCCTGGCAAGCGACGCGGCGGTGCGCACGGCCTTGACCATTGAACCGCGCGATGGCCGGCTCTGCGTGTTCATGCCGCCGCTGCCGGCGGCGAACGATTATTTCACCTTGCTGACGGCAATCGAGAACGCAGCGGAAGCGCTGGATGTCGCGGTGCATATCGAAGGCTATCCGCCGCCGTTCGATCCGCGCGTCAATGTCATCAAGGTCACCCCCGATCCCGGCGTGATCGAGGTCAATATTCATCCCGCCAAAAACTGGCGCGAGCAGATCGACATCACCCGGGCGGTATACGAGGAAGCCACCGCCTCGCGCCTGACGGCGGAGAAATTCCAGCTTGACGGCCGCCACACTGGCACCGGCGGCGGCAATCACATCGTGGTGGGCGCGCAGACGCCGCCCGACAGTCCGTTCCTGCGCCGTCCCGACATGCTCAAAAGCATCGTCGCCTATTGGCAGAACCATCCCAGCCTGTCCTACCTGTTCTCCGGCATGTTCATCGGCCCCACCAGCCAGGCGCCGCGGATCGATGAAGCCCGCCACGACGCGCTGTACGAACTGGAAATCGCCTTCAACGAAATCCCCTCCCGCGCCGCCGCCAATATTCCGCCCTGGCTGGTGGACCGGGTGTTCCGCAACCTGCTGGCCGACTCCACCGGCAACACCCACCGCACCGAAATCTGCATCGACAAGCTTTATTCCCCCGATGGCCCCACTGGCCGATTGGGCCTGGTGGAATTCCGCGGCTTTGAAATGCCGCCGCATGCGGAGATGAGCCTGGCGCAATCGCTGCTGCTGCGCGCCCTGATCGCGCGGTTCTGGCGCGAGCCATATCGCAGCAGCCTGGCGCGCTGGGGCACCGGACTGCATGACCGTTTCATGCTGCCGCATTTCGCCTGGGCGGACCTGGCCGATGTCATCGCCGACATGAACGATCACGGCTTTGCCTTCGACCTGGAATGGTACCGGCCGCACTGGGACTTCCGCTTTCCGCTGCTCGGCACGGTTCAGTATGACGGCGTGGAGCTGGAACTGCGCACGGCGCTGGAACCGTGGAACGTGCTGGCCGAAGAAGGCACGCCGGGCGGCACCGCGCGCTATGTGGATTCATCGGTCGAGCGCCTGGAGGTGAAGCTCAAGGGCCTGACACCCGGACGTCACCGCGCGCTGGTCAATGGCCGCGCCATGCCGCTGCGCCCGACGGCGCAGGGCGAAGCCGTGGCGGGTGTGCGCTTCAAGGCCTGGCAGCCGCCGCATGGCCTGCATCCCACCATCCCGGCGCACGCGCCGCTGATCATCGAGATCTGGGACGGCTGGCGCAGTCGCTCGCTGGGTGGTTGCACCTATCGCGTCGCCCATGCCGGTGGCCGCAACTCTGAAATTTTTCCGGTCAACGCCAATGAGGCAGAGGGCCGCAGGCTGGCCCGTTTCGAGCCCTTCGGCTTCACCGGCGGAGTATTCCAGGCCGCGAATGAAGAATTCAATCCGGATTTCCCCTATACTCTCGACCTGAGACGGTGAAAATAAGCCGTGGGGAGCATGAGTCGTAAGTGTCGGAAGTCGCAGAACGCATAAGCCCGCCTGCGTCCCGCTTTGACGAGTTGCGCGATGATGACGGCCAGGTCCGGCCGCACTGGCGTGCCTTTGCCCGCACCCTCTCCCAATTGTCGCCGGATGAATATGCGCGCCGCCAGGCGTCCGCCCGCGCCACGGTACAGGACAATGGCGTCACCTATAACGTCTATGACGATCGCGCCGGCCAGGCCCGGCCGTGGCAGCTCGACATCGTGCCCTTCATCCTGTCCTCCAGCGACTGGAAGGCGATCGAGGCGGCGGTGATCCAGCGCGCCATGCTGGCCGACATGATCCTGCGCGACGTGTATGGCCCGCAAAAGCTGATGGCCGGCGGCGTGCTGCCGCCGCACCTGGTGACGGGCCATCCGCAATTCCTGCGGCCCTTGTGCGGCTCCACGCCGGTCGGCGGCACACATGTGCACCTCTATTCCGCCGATCTGGCGCGCGGGCCCGATGGCTCCTGGCGGGTGATGGCCTCCAGAGCCGACGCGCCCGGCGGTCTTGGCTATGCGCTGGAAAACCGGCTGGTCGTGTCCCAGACCTTTCCCGAAAGCTTCAGCGACATGCGGGTGGCGCGGCTTGCCGCCTTCTTCAATGCCTACAAGGAAAGCATCCTGGCGCTGGGTATCTCGCGCCGCGACCGCGCCGTGCTGCTGACGCCCGGTCCTTACAACGAAGCCTATTTCGAGCATGTCTATCTGGCGCATTACCTGGGCCTGACCCTGGTGCAGGGCGACGATTTGGCGGTGCGCGACGGCGAAGTGTTCCTGAAGACCTTGACCGGGCTGGAGCGCGTCGCCGCCATCTTCCGCCGCGTGGACTCCGATTTCTGCGATCCCCTGGAATTGCGCGGCGACAGCGCGCTGGGCGTGCCGGGCCTGGTGGAAGCGGTGCGATCCGGCGGCGTGGTGCTGGCCAATGCGCTGGGCGGCGGCGTCATCGAATCTCCCGCCATGGACGCTTACCTGCCCGCGATATCGCAGGCGCTGCTGGGCGAAGAGTTGAAGATTCCCGACATCTCCACCATCTGGTGCGGCACCGACTGGGGCCGCAAGGAAGCCATTGCGCGCATGGACCAATGCATCCTGCGCGATGCCTTTGATGCCCGCCCGCTATTCTCGCGCAAGTCCAGCGCGCGGCTGGGCATCGACCTGAGCGGCGAGGATCGCGAGCGCGTCATCGCCCGTTTGAAACAGCGCGGCGAAACCATGGTGCTGCAGGAAATCTCGCCCCTGGGCGTGGCGCCGGTGTTCGAGCAGGGCCAGTTCGGTGCCAAGCCGGTCTCCTTGCGCGTCTTCGCCGCCTGGACACCGACCGGCTGGATGGTGATGCCCGGTGGACTGACCCGTGTTGCCGCCGACGATACGGTGCGCGCCTTGTCCATGCAGTCGGGCGCCTCCAGCAAGGATGCCTGGGTGATCTCGCCCACCCCGGTGGACAGTTTCAGCCTGCTGGCCAATGGCGGGCGGGCGCTGGAGATCAAGCGGCACGGCGAATCCGCGCCCAGCCGGGCCATGGACGACCTGTTCTGGCTGGGCCGCTATGCCGAGCGCACCGAAAGCTTTGTACGCATCCTGCGCGCGGTGACGGCGCGTGTCAGCGATGAGCCGGCGGCGGCGCTGGACGTGGCGCGCAAGCTGCTGATCCCCTTCAGCCAGGCCAGCGATTCCCCGATCGAGGAAATCGCCGGCGATGACGAACTGGCGGACGAGCTGCAACTGCTGATCTACAGCCCGCGCCATAGCCGCGGACTGCAACGGCTTTTGTCGCGGGTGGAGCAGACTGCCTGGTCGGTGCGCGACCGGCTGTCGCTGGATACCTGGCGCACCATTCACGCCCTGACCAATACCGAACTGCCGCCGGCGGATGCGCCTTTCGAGCCCGCCGGTGCGCGCTTCTACCTGGACGCGCTGGTGCGCCGCGCCGCCGCCTTGTCGGGCCTGTCGGCGGAAAACATGACCCGCGGTCCCAACTGGCTGTTCATGGATCTGGGCCGCCGGCTGGAACGCGGCCAGCATCTGGCCTGGCTGGTGCGCCAGACCGTGGCGGACGCCGATGCCCGCGAGACCGAACATATGCGCATCGTGCTGGAGATCGCCGACAGCGCCATGACCTACCGCTCGCGCTATCTGAATGTCTTTCAGCTTATCCCCTTCGTGGACTTGCTGTTGCTGGACGAGAACAATCCGCGCTCCTGCGCCTTCCAGCTCGCGGCGATCGAAACCCATTTGCGCGAGTTGCCGCGCATCACCCTGGCCCAGCGCAGCGACGTGCCGCGCACCATCGCCCATGAGATGCGCGGCGCCGCCGCCAACGCCAATCCTGCGCGGCTGGCCTTTTGTGAAGCGGGCGCGCGTCCCGGGCTGATCGAGCTGACCGACAACATCACTTTCAGCGCGGGCGAATTGTCCGACGCCATCGCCGACGCCTATTTCCAGCATGCCAGCCGCAGCCGCACCGGCTCCAGCCCCTATGTGGAGGCGTGATGGAGTATTTTGTCCGCCACCGCACCACTTACCGCTATCTGCAGGATGTCTCTCATTCCTGGCACCTGGCGCACTTACGCCCGCGTATCACGCCGCTGCAGGCGGTGCATGACAGCAGCATCACATTGAGCCTGGAGCCGGCCAGCCGGGTGGCGCGCGAAGATTATTTCCAGAATCCCACCGAACTCTTTTCCATCGACCGGCCGCACACCCATCTGGAAGTGCTGGCGGAAAGCCGGGTCACGGTGAATCACGCCCCTGCCCGCGCCTCGCGCGACAGCCTGCCGTGGGAGGAAGCCCGCGCGCGACTGGAAAATCCGCAGGACGAAGAAGAGCGCGACGCAGTCCAGTACCTGTTCGATTCGCCCATGACCAAGTTTGAAAGCGACATCGCCGCCTATGGCGCGGTGAGCTTTCCGCCGCACCGGCCGATCCTGTCGGGCGCCATCGAGCTGATGAACCGCATCCACGGGGATTTCCGCTACGACACCACCGTCACCGACGTGTCGACGCCGGTGGACCGGGTGTTCGAAATTCGCGCCGGCGTCTGCCAGGACCTGGCGCATGTCGGCATCGCGGCGATGCGGGCCATCGGCCTGCCGGCGCGCTATATCTCAGGTTACCTGTTGACCGAGCCACCGCCGGGCAAGCCGCGCCTGCTGGGCGCCGATGCCAGCCATGCCTGGTTTTCGGTGTGGGCGCCGCCTTTCGGCTGGGTGGATCTGGATCCCACCAACAACATTCTGGTGGACGAAAGCCATGTCACCTCGTCCTGGGGCCGCGATTACGGCGATGTCGCGCCGGTGGCGGGCATCATCCTGGGCGGCCATGACCATGTGGTGGATGTGGGCGTGGACGTGATCCCCGTGGACCCGGACAGCCCCCAACTGCCCCACATCGCCCCGGCAAGTCCGGCGCGCTAGCGCCCGCAGCTCAATCCCAGGACCTGCGCGAAGCGGTCCCGCAGCGACACCATCTCGATTTCACCCAGCTTGCCCGGCTTCACGCCGGCACCCGACAACGCATAGATGCTGTGATAGTCGGGGCGCGTGGGCCAGAAACCGTGGGTGCCCGCATTGGCGGACGCTGTGTGCGCCGGGCCCACGACGGCATTGCCGAAGATGACATGCGGCGCCGGTTCGAACGCGACCAGCGCGTCAGCGCCGGCAAAGCGCACCAGTTCGTCGTGCGGCACTTCGCGGCCGACATCGCCCTTGCCGCTTTGGCCGCGCAGCCAAGCCGCCATCTTGGCATCATCGGTCCGGACCAATCCACCGGCGATCTGCAGCTCGCCGGTGACCCCTGCCGCCGTGGCCATCGCCTTGAGGTTGGCGACGTGATCGATGCGCTCAAAACCGTGATCGGATACCAGCGCCACATCATAGCCCTTGGGCAGCGCTTTCAGGATATCGCCGATCAGTTCGTCGGAGCGTTCCGCCACCGCATTGGCGGCAGGTGTAAATGGCCCTTCCTCATGGGCTTCAGAATCCAGTTCCGCCAGGTGCAAAAGCAGCAGGTCGGGCTGCTTGTGCTGCAGCAAATAGATCGTGCCCAAAGTGCGGGTGCGGTCGTCCAGCCAGCGATAGCCGAAGGAGGGACGGCTGCGCGTGATTTCCGCCACCAGACCCGGCGTGCCATAGCGGTCGACGCTTTCCAGGTCCGAGGAATCGCCGTTGCGCTTGGCATAGGCTTCCGGAAGATTCCAGTTGAGGTCGGCGTTCACCGTCACCGGCCAGTTGACCCCTGCGGTAGTCAATCCCGCTCCGCGCGCGCATTGCAGCAGCGAGGGCATCTTGATCTTGGATGCCGACCAGTAGCTTTGGGTGATATCCAGGGGACCGCTGGCATTGGCCAGGATGCCGTGACGAAAGGGCTGCACGCCCGTCAGCATGGAAGTGTGCGACGGCCATGTGACGGTGGGCCAGACGCCGATTACCCCGTCCGCCACCTGCGAGCGCGCCAGCAGCCTGCGGATATTGGGCAGCTTCAGCCCCAGCGAGTCCGCGTCGCGCAGATAGCGCCAGTCCATCCCGTCAACGGAAATGACCAGCAGCTTGTGTTTGGTCGCGCCCTGGACCGGAAGGCACATGGCGGCCAACGCCGCCAGGATTGTCAGGTATTTTCGCATGATGTGCCTCCGGAATGGACGCTAAGCCAGGTGCGGGGCCAAGGCCAAGGGCCCCAAGGGTGTGAAGGTTGCCGCTGGCCCCGTCCCGCGATAAAGGCTTGCCATGACCGCCGCCCTCGTCCTGGCCATTGCGTTGACCGCCTGCGCCGCCACCATGACCGGCGGCATGTTGGCCTTGAAGTGGGTCGGCAAGTTGCCGCTGGTGATGGGCTTTTCCGCCGGCGCGGTGATCGGTGTCGCGTTCTTCGATCTGGCGCCCGAGGCACTGGAAGCGGGTAAGGGCCTGTATGCGCCGCGCGTCCTGCTGGCGGTCGCGGCGCTTGGATTTTTTCTCTACACCGTGCTGGACCGGCTGGTGGCGCGCCATGACTGCGAAGGCCAGGCCAATCCGGCGCGCGGCATGATCGGCGCCGCGAGTTTCTCGGCCCATAGCGTGCTGGACGGCTTTGCCATGGGCATCGCCTTCCAGGCCAGCCAGGCCATCGGCCTGATGGTGGCGACCGCGGTGCTGGCGCATGATTTCGCCGACGGTCTCAATACCGTGAATGTGGTGACCAAGAATGGCGGCACCCGCAACTTCGCCTTGCGCTGGCTGGCGGTTGATGCGGTCGCCCCAGTGGTGGGCGCGGGCCTTAGCCTGCTGGTGGGGGCGAGTGCAGGAACCCTGGCGCTGCTGCTGGCGCTGTTCTGCGGCTTCTTTCTGCATATCGGCGCATCCGGCCTTCTGCCCGAAAGCCACCGCGCCTATCCGCGCCCATCCACGACCTTTGCGACCTTGGCGGGCGCGGGCTTCCTGTACGCCGTCACCGAACTGGTGCGCTGACTACTTAATCTCCGTGAGCAACGGCTTGCCGGCGAACTTGGCGTCCAGATTGTCCAGCACCAGCTGGCTCATGGCGCGGCGGGTTTCATGCGTGGCGCTGCCGACATGGGGCTGCAGCACGACATTGTCCATGCCGAACAGCACTTCGGGCACCTTCGGCTCGTCAACGAACACATCCAGGCCGGCGCCGCCCAGCTTGCCGGACACCAGCGCTTCGACCAGCGCGTCTTCGTCCACCACCGCGCCGCGCGCAACATTGACCAGGATGCCCGTGGGGCCCAAGGCCTCGATCACATCCTTGTTGACGATCTTGTTGGTCTGGGGCGTGGCCGGAATGATGATGACCAGGAAATCACTGTTCTTCGCCAGTTCCGCCAAGTCGGGATAATGCTTGTAGGGCACGTCGGCCACCGGCTTGCGGCTGTGATAAGCCACCGTGTTGTTCATCGCCGTGGCGCGCTTGCCGATTTCCTTGCCGATGCG
>CANCMM010000040.1:0-9594 GCA_947379335.1 Alphaproteobacteria bacterium
TCGAACGCCTGACCGATCCGCCGCCGGAAGGTTATGGCGAGGGGTTGGGTTCCAATTACCAGCGCCAGGGCCTGAAGCTCTCCAAGCATTTCCGCACGCCCTAGCGCCAAAGCTCGTAACAATTGTTGCGGAAAACCCACACGCGCGCGCAAAGCATCGCCAAAGTCCCGTGCGACAACGCAAAACCATTGCGCAAGACCGTGTCTCCAGCACAGTTAGCGTCACTTGCGGACGGACGGTTTGGGGAAACCCCGCAAGCGATTGGAATGCGGAAATGGGGTCCGGTTCCAGTGGTCCAATTTGAAGGGGGCAGTGAGAGGCGGTTACGGCGCGAAAGCAGCCGGCCGCCTCTCGGTTTTTCACCGTGAGCCGTGGACCCGCGCAGCGGGGCGAGCAGGTCCAGTGGACCTGCGAGAGCGGCGAGCGCACCGAGCACGAGCGAGGGGCCGTATGCTGCTAAAGACGCCGCGCCTCATCCTGCGCCCGCAAATTCCCGCAGACGCCGCCCCGCTGTTCGACATTCTCAGCGACCCGCAGGCCATGCGCTTCTGGAGCCGCCCCGCGCTGACGGAGTTGGCAGTGGCCAACGAACTGGTGCGCGAGCAGCAGACCGCGATGGCCGCCGGGCTCTGCCGCTACTGGACGATCCTGGAAAACCGGCAGGCCATCGGCAGCATCGATCTCAGCCTGATCCGGGACGGCTCGGCGGAACTTGGCTTCCTGCTGCGACCCGCTTCCTGGGACCAGGGCTTTGCCAGCGAAGTGGTGAGCGCTGTCATCGCCTACGCCCTGGGTCCGTTGGACCTGAAGCGGCTGGCGGCAGCGGTGCAGGCGGAAAACCGTGCTGCGGCGCGGGTGCTGGAGAAGAACGGCTTTTCCCAGGTCCAGCAGCGCGCCGTGACCATGCCCGGCGGCGAGAGCCGGGTTGTCGGCTTCTACTTACTCAAGCGGTAAGCGCGAGGAATTTTGTGGCCTGAGCAGGAGCGAGAAGCGAAGTGGACACTTGAGTCCATGAGCGACGAGCGACGAACTCAGGACGCGAAATAACCGCGCTTTAGCGTTCGCGGCCGGCGCGGCGCCAACGACCCACGAGCTCATCCAGGCCTTCGCGATCCAGGTTCGGCGACTTCCAGCTCTTGGAGAAGCCGACATGCATGTTGCGCGGAACCCCGCGCTTGCCCAGATCATCGAAGCGCACCCGCATCGGCATGGAAACGCCCTGCCCCAGCACAATGGCCTCGCGGTCGCCCAGAAGCGGCAGGAAGTCCACCAGATCGATCATGCCTTCATAGGTTGAGCCGCGGATCACTTCCTGGTCGCGCTCGCTGGACAGGCGCAGCACCACCGCGGTGCCGCATTGCGACAGGATGGTGGCATCCAGTTCGCAGGGACGCTGGGTCACAAGGCACAGGCTCAGGCCATACTTGCGGCCTTCCTTGGCGATGCGCGACAGGGCCTGGCGGGTGGGCATGAACTTGGAATCGTCGACGGGCGCGTAGCGATGCGCTTCCTCGCACACCAGCAGCATGGGCAACCCGCCCTTGCTCCACACCGCAAGGTCGAAGGCCAGGCGTGAGATCACCGAAATCACCACGTCCAGGATTTCCGGCGGCACGGTGGAAAGATCGATCACCGAGATGGGACGTCCCTCCGACGGGACACGGAACAGCCGCGCCAGCACATCGCCCATCGTGTCCTGCACCGACAAGCTGCCGAACATGAAGTTGTAGCGCTGGTCGGTGGCCAGGCTCTCAATGCGCGCCTTGAGGCGGCGATAGGGCAGCAGAAACTGGGTGCGCTCCAGGCGGCCCAGCTGTTCATCCAGCCATGCCATGACGTCGGACATGCGGAACGGGGTGGGCGTGTCGACCGTGATCACCATCTGGCTTTCGGCCCGGCGCAAGGCGCCGGCGCGCGAGGTCGCCGATTCGCTGTAGCGCTTCTTGGCGTGCACCACCGCATCGGCCAGGATTTCCACTTCGGAGTCGTGATGGGCGTCGTTGCTGACCAGGGCGGCCACCATTTCTGTGAAGTCCAGCATCCAGAAGGGCAGGCTGAAATTGTCCAGATTGATCGGCTCCACCAGGCCGCCGAACGCGGCGGAATATTCGTTGTGGATGTCCAGGATGAGCATATGGGCGTGGCTATGCTCGGACAAAAGCCGCTGCAGGATGCAGGTCACCGCCGAGGATTTGCCCGAACCGGTCGAACCCACCACCAGGAAATGCTTGGCCAGCAGATCGTCCACCAAAAGGCGCGCCGGCACACTGGCATCCTGGAACAGGGTGCCGATCTGGATGCTGGCGGCCTGGGGCGGGGCATAGACGCGGGTCAGGTCATGCTTGTCGGCCAGCATGACCGGATCGCCCAGGCTGGGCAGGCTGGAGACGCCGCGGCGGAAAGTGAGACGGCGGTTGTGATCGGGCACGATTTCGCCCGCCAGGTTGATTTCGACCAGGCCCAGCGACTGGGGCTCGCCTTCGGCGGCCGGCATCGGCGCGCTGATGGCGCTGACCACACCCATCACCGTGGCGGCGGGGGTGATAATCTTGATCAGGGCGCCGATCTGGACGCGTGCCTTGTCGGCGATGGCGTCCTGGCGATCCAGGATGGCCACGGCATGGCTGCCGGAGACCGACACGATATGGGCGAGCTGGATCGGCGGCGCCGCGGGCAGGCCGCGGCGTTCGCGGAAGGGCGGTGCGGCGGGGTTGGCCACCGGTTTTTCGATGTGCAGGGTCATGCGACTTTTCCGACTGGCAGGGGCGTGGAAAGGGAAGCCGCATCGCGCGGCAAGGTGACGATGGCGGTGGTGCCTGCGCCGGGCTGGCTGTCGAGCAGAAGCGTGCCGCCATGCAGCTTGACGATGCCCATCGCCAGCGGCAGGCCAAGGCCGGTGCCTTCCTGGGTGCGGGCGAGATGGCCCTGGACCTGGGCGAAAGGCTTCATCGCCATCACGATCTGTTCATGGGTCATGCCGATACCGGTATCGGCGATGGCGATAGTGACGCTGCCGTCTTTCACAGCCTTGGCCATCACCAGGATGCGGCCCTTCTCGGCGGTGAACTTGCTGGCATTGGAGAGGAGATTGATGAAGAGCTGGCGCAGGCGTTTGGAATCGCCGCTGACCTCGGGAAGGTTCGCTTCCAGGCGCACATCCACCGGCTGATGCTTGGCATCGAACAGCGCCCTGGTATTTTCCAGCGCGATCTCCAGCACTTCGCTGACCAGCAGCGGACTTTTGTCCAGCGCCAGCGAGCCCGATTCCAGCTTGGACATGTCCATCACGTCGGACACCACGTCCAGCAGGCGGCGGCCGGCATTGGCAATATGGTCGGCATAGTCCGCCGCCTCGCTCTGGGTGGTGGCGCCCGGACGGCGGATCAGGTCGGAGAATCCGATGATGGCGTTGAGCGGCGTGCGCAGCTCATGGCTCATGGTCGACAGGAAGGTCGCCTTGGAACGGTGATTGAGTTCGGCTTCGGCGCGGGCGGCGCGGATGGCGCGCTCGGTATACTTGCGCAGCTGCATTTCGCCGAAGGTGTCTGAATACCTGGCAAGCAAACGGCTGGTGTTGCGCGAACGCGCGATAAGGCCCGGCTTGGCCACGGCAATGCGTCCTCCGGTGACGCGCGAAATGTACCGCGGAAGGCCTTTTTGGCCGGTTAACGTCCCGGCAAGCAGACGGCGCAGGGTCATAACCGCAGGTTGTGTTACCTTGCTGTTGCACGGACTGATAGGCCAGTAAGCTGCGGGGAAAATGGGGGAAAAATGGGCATTCCGATCAAGCGCGGCATCGAGGCCATCCCCGGCGGCATGGTGATCGTGCCCCTGACCCTGGGGGCCCTGATCGCCACTTTCGCGCCGGGGGCGGGGCAGTTCTTCGGCTCCTTTACCGGGGCCCTGTTTACCGGCGCCCTGCCCATCCTGGCGGTCTTCTATGTCTGCATGGGCGCCACCATCCCGTTCGAGACCCTGCCCCAGGTGGCGGGCAAGGGCGGGGTGCTGCTGGCGGCCAAGGTGGGCATGGGCGTGGTGGCGGCGCTGGTGCTGGGACGCGTGCTGGGGACCGAACCGATCCAGACCGGCATGCTGGCGGGGCTTTCCACTTTGGCAGTGGTGGTGGCGATCAACGACACCAATGGCGGTCTCTACATGGCGCTGATGGGCCGTTACGGCGCGCCCAAGGATGTGGGCGCCTATTCCGTCATGTCGCTGGAGTCCGGCCCCTTCATCACCATGATGACCCTGGGCGGGCTGCTGGCGTTTCCGTGGCAGACGTTGCTGGGCGCGATCCTGCCGCTGACCGCGGGCATATTGCTGGGCAACCTGGACCGTGAGATGCGCGAGTTTCTGGGCAAGGCCGCGCCGGCGCTGATCCCCTTCTTTGCCTTTGCCATCGGTGCGGGCCTCAACCTCACTGCCGTGTGGCGCGCGGGTTTGCTGGGTCTGGCGCTGGGCGTGGTGGTGCTGGTAATCTCGTGCTGCGTGATGTTCCTGGCCGACCGTATTTCAGGCGGCAAGGGCTTGGCGGGCTTGGCAGCTGCCGCCACCGCCGGCAATGCCGCGGCGGTGCCGGCCTTGGTCGCCGCCGCCAATCCCGCTTACGCAAAGGCGGCGCCCTACGCCACCGTGCTGGTGGCCGCCAGCGTGGTGGTGACCATGCTGACGGTGCCGATCATCACGGCCTGGTGGGCGAAGAAGCTCAGCTCTTAGGATAGTCGCGCCACAGCCATTCCAGCGCTGAGGGCAAAGTCTGGCGCACCACGCCATTGTCCACATGGTGGGCATCCATCGCGAAGACATACTTGTAGTCATAGCCCTTCTTCTTCAGCACCGCCGCCATGCGGTTGTTGGCCAGCGGCCAGTTGTGCCAAGTCGATTCCGGATCGTCGAAGTGCAGGTCCTTTTCACCGACTTCCATCCACATCCGGATCGGCTTCTTCGCCGCCTTCGGAATCATGGTGGCATGGTATTCCCAGCCGCCGCGCGGAGTCTTCGGGTCCTGCGGCGAAGCCTGGTTCACGAAGGTGCCGGAGTAGGAAAGCACCTTGTGGTAACGCTCGGGGTGATACCAGGCCATGGTCCAGGCGCAGATCGCGCCCGACGAACCGCCCATGGTGGCGCGGCCTTCCGGATCGGACGTGAACGTCACGCCGTAATTCTTGGACACGGCGGGCAGCAACTCCTGCTCCACCCAGTTGGAATAACGGTCCGAGAGCGTGTCGTATTCCAGTCCGCGCTGCGAGCCCTGGGCGTCGCTGCCGCCGGAATCCGGCGCCACGATGATCATGGCGGGCACGCGGTGCGCCGCGATCATGTTGTCCAGCACCGGCGCCATGCGGTTGATATAGCCATGGCCGTCCTGCACCACCATGAAGGGCGCGCCCGGCTTCGCCTGCTTGGGGATATAGACCCAGACATGACGCTCATAGCGGCCGGGCTTGGAGACAGCTGCGTCCGGCGCCGGCAGGCGGTTGCCGTAAGCATCGCGCTTGGCGCTGATCTCATTCTCGATCCGCACAATACCCGGATAGTTCTTGCTGTCTTCCGAATACAGGATGAATTCGCGGATATCGCCCTGCGGCACCGACGGATCGACCTTGTATTCCGGGGCATCGGCGTAAGGGGCCTTGATGATGCTGTTCTCGGCCGTCACCGTGGGCGGCGGGGTGGGAAATTTCGGCAGCGAGGGATCAGGCGCCGGCTGCGCCAGAGCCGGAATCGCGGCGGCCAGCGCCAGCAGCGACAATGCGGTGATCTTCTTCATGTCTCGTCCCCGTTGTTTTTCTTAGTTCTTATTTTTATTTCGGAAAATCACGCCACAGCCATTCCAGCGCTGACGGCAAGGTCTGCATGACGACTCGGCCATCGACATGGCCGGCGCCCAGCGCGAAGACATAGCGATAGTCGTAACCCTTTTTCTTCAGCACGGCCGCCATGCGGTTGTTGGCCAAGGGCCAGTTGTGCCAGGTCTCTTCGGGCACATCGAAGCGGTTGTCCTTCTCGCCCACTTCCATCCAGATGCGGATCGGCTTCTTGGCCGCCTTGGGCAGGATGGTGGCGTGATATTCCCAGGCGCCGCGCGGCGTCTTGGCATCCGGCGGCCAGGCCTGATTCACGAAAGTGCCCGAATAACTCAGCACCTTGTGATACCGCTCGGGATGGAACCAGGCCATGGTGAAAGCCGCCGCCGCGCCCGAAGAACCACCCATGGTGGCGCGGCCTTCCGGATCGGACGTGAAAGTGACGCCGTAATTCTTGGTCACCGCCGGCAGAAGTTCTGTTTCCACCCAGTCGGAATAGCGGCCCGACACCTCATCATATTCCAGCCCGCGTTCCGAGCCTTGCGCGTCATTGCCGCCGGAATCCGGCAGCACCACCACCATGGCCGGCAGACGCTTGGCGGCGATCATATTGTCCAGGATGTTGGCCAGGCGCTTCACATAGGAATGACCGTCCTGCACCACCATGACGGGCGCATTGGGCTTCACTTGCCTCGGGATATAGACCCAGACATGGCGCTCATAGCGGCCCGGCGCCGACAGCCCACCCTGCGGCACGACATAGTTGCCGCGTGCGTCGCGCTGCATGCTGGCGACGCGCACGATGCCCGGATAGATCTTGCTGTCTTCCGAATACAGGATGAATTCGCGGATTTCGCCCTGAGGCACCGCCTCGTTGGCGATCGACTCCGGCGGATCGGCGTAGGCTGGACCGATGACGCTGTTCTCGGCGGTCACCGGCGGCGGCGGGGTGGGAAATTTGGGCAGGTCGGCGGGCGCCTGCGCGAAAGCAGAAAAGGCTCCCCCCAGAAGCAAACAAGCTGCAAGCGTGTTTCGCATTGTCTTGGCCTTTGTTAGGGCGCCGGAACCAGGGCGCGGGCGGCTTCGGCCAGCAGCACCGGCACGGTGTGGGAAATATCCAGGATCACCGCATCCTCGTCGGAGGTGGGCTTCTCCAAGGTGGCGAACTGGCTGTCCAGCAGCGCCGCCGGCATGAAGTGGCCTTTGCGCTTGCGCATCCGGGCGCCGATCAACTCGCGCGAGCCGTCCAGCAGGATGAAATGCACCTTGCCATGCACCTGTTTGCGCAAGGCATCGCGATAGGCATGCTTCAAGGCCGAGCAGGACACCACCACGCCATGACCGGTGTCGCGTTCCACTTCCATGCGCGCGCCGATGGCTTCCAGCCAGGGCCAGCGATCGTCATCCGTCAAAGGAATGCCGGCCGACATCTTCTTGACGTTGGCGATGGGATGCAGAGAATCGCCCTCTACAAAGGGCACGCCCAGATGCTCGGCCAATCCGCTGGCGATAGTGGTCTTACCCGAACCGGCCACGCCCATCACCACGATCAAGGGCTTCTCAACATCTGTTCCAACGATAGTCATACGATCCTCAGCACCGGAAAACGCGCCGCCATGGCGGTGCGCCCCACCCCTGTATCCCCGGCCCCATATGGGGCGCTTTTTTGTGCGCCGGATACTATAGTGTCGCCGGACAAAGCCCAGCCGAAAACGGGCGGAAACGAGGGAAAAATGCGTGTACAAACAGTCCTGATCGCTGTTTTCATGGGTCTTATGACACAGGCACAGGCCGGCACCGTAGATACCGCTATTTTCGGCACCACCAAGGACGGCATCCCCGTCCACATATTCACCCTGACCAACAGCCACGGGTTGCGTGCCCAGGTGCTGGATTATGGCGGCATCGTCTGCTCGGTGGAGGCGCCTGACCGCAGCGGCAAACTCGCCAACGTGATTCTTTGCCAGAAGGACCTGGCCGCCATCGAAGCCACCGGCCCCTTGAGCGCGCTGACGGGGCGCTTTGCCAACCGCATCGGCCACGGCTTCACCATCGAGGGCAGGCATTACGAGCTGGCGCAAAATCCAAATGGCGTCACCCTGCATGGCGGGGCGCCGGCCTATAGCCGCCGTGTGCTGAGTACCGTGCGCACCTTCCACACGGCCGGTGATGCCGGCGTGACCTTGCGGCTGGTGTCGCCCGATGGCGACCAGGGTTTTCCCGGCAAAGTTACGCTGGACCTCACCTACACCCTGACCGACAGCAACGACTTCAAAATGGAATACAAGGCGGTCACCGACAAGGCGACGGTGATCAACCTGACCAACCACACCTATTACAATCTGGCGGGTAATGGTTCGGGCAATGTCGAGAACCAGGTGATGACCATCATGGCCGACCAGGTGACGCCGACCGATGCCTATCAAGTCCCGACCGGCGAATTCACCAACGTGGCGGGCACGCCGTTCGATTTCCGCGAGCCCACGCCCATCGGCAAGAATTTGCGCTCCAACGATCCGCAGATGCTGATCGGGCGCGGCTATGACCACAATTATGTGCTGCGCAAGTCAAAGCCCGGCGCACTGGAACTGGCGGCGCGGATCACCGATCCGGTCAGCGGGCGTACCCTGGAATTGCTGACAACCGAGCCGGGGGTGCAGGTTTATTCGTCGAACAATCTGAATGGCGGGGTCGTCAGTGCGGCGGGCACCACCATCCGGGCGACGGACGGTCTGGCGCTGGAAACCCAGCATTTCCCCGACAGCCCCAACAAGCCGCAATTTCCGTCCACCCTGCTGAAGCCGGGCGAGACGTTTAATTCGGCGACGGTGATGCATTTCACTGTGAAGTAAACCGAATCTCCATGGCCGGGCTTGACCCGGCCATCCACTGCCACATGCTCAACAGCGAGTTTGTTGCTCTGGATGGGCGGCTCAAGGCCGCCCATGGTGAGAATGGCTAGACCAGGGTCTTCTTCGCCCATTCAAAGCAACGGATGTTGTTGCTTTCCTCGGCCTGGAACTGATCGTCCTGCGACAGCGTGCTGATCACCGGCAGCGGCTTCTTGCTGGCATTGGCGTTCACCAGCCGGATGGTGTCGGCCAAATACTTGCCGCTGCGGTCCGGCCAGGTGATCCAGTATTTGTCGGTCAGAACCGGCACCTTGAGCGGATCACGGGTGATCAGCTCATGCATGGGCAGCAGCTTGGGATTGGCCTTCTTCAGCACCGCCCACATGGCGGGAATATCCATAAAGCCGTCCTCGAACAGCACTTCCGACAGCAGGAAACCGTCGCTGTAATTCTGCACCGCCATGTTTTTCATGTGGCAGGACTTCACGTAAGGCGCCAGCTTGTTGATGACGTCCACCGGATCGTCGCACATGGAGATGTTGTTGCCGAAGTCCACCAGCGCGCCGAAGTTCGGGCTGGAATATTTCTTCAGCACCTCGACCTCTTCATCCACCACCCGGTCCTTGTGGTTTTCCATCGCCAGTGGAATGCCTACACGATCGGCAATCGGCACGCAGACATCCAGCACCGCCAGGGCGTTGGCCTTCCAGTCCTTGTATTGCTGCAGGGTCGAGAAATTCTCGTAGCGGCGGCCGACAAAGCAGACCGTACGCACCACTGGCGCGCCCAGTTCCTTGTACATGCGCAGGCCCTTTTCGAACGCCGCGGTGTCGTCGCCAGGCTTGTCGAGCAGGCGGATATCGCCTTCGAAGAACATCTTGTGATGGTCCAGGCGTTTGCGCAGCTTCTTGATGTCGGTGTCCAGCGGGATCGCC
>CANCMM010000041.1:0-9419 GCA_947379335.1 Alphaproteobacteria bacterium
GTCACCGGCTTTGACGGCAAGCCCGTGCCCGATGACCGCGCCCTGCCGCGCATCGTGGCCGATACGCCCATCGGCAAGACGGTGAACATGGACGTGCTGCGCAAGGGCAGGAAGCAGACCCTGCGCATCACCGTGCAGAAGCTGGCCGACGACGCCCGCGCCGACAAGCCGGCCAAGGCGCCGCCCGCGCCGGTGAAGAACCAGAGCAAACTATCGCAACTGGGCCTGTCGCTGGGCGCGCTGGACGGCGGCGCGCGCGCCAAGTTCAAGATCGGCGCCGGCGTGCAAGGTGTACTGGTGAGTTCGGTGGAAGGCGGCAGCCCGGCGGCGGAGAAGAATCTGCGCCCCGGCGACGTGATCGTGGAAGTGGCGGGCCAGCCGATGAAGACGCCGGACGATGTCGCCAAGCGCCTCGATGGTGACGTCAAGGCCGGCAAGAAGAGCGAGTTGATCCTGATCAACCGCGACGGCGATCTGACCTATGTAGGGTTGAAGTTGAACTAAGGGAGCGCAGCATGGGCATCCTGGTCATCTGTTCCTACCGGCCGCATCCCGGCCATGAAGACGAAGCCCGCATGCTGATGGCTGGCCATGTGCCGCTGCTGCGCGATCACGGGTTGATTACCGACCGGCCGGTGGTGCAGGGCGTGGCCCAGGACGGCGCGCTGGTGGAAATCTTCGAATGGGAAAGCGAGGAGAAATCGCGCGGCGCGCCCACGATTGCCGAGATCGGCGCCCACTGGCAAGCGATGAGCGCGGTGATGGACTTCGTGCCGCTGGCGCAATTGGCCGAAGCCCAGCACGCCTTCGCACACTTCAATCCGATCTGACGATTTCGCTGTCGCTATAGCCTTGCAGATAGAGCAGGGCGGTCAGGTCATTGTGCTGGATGGCAGCGCCCGCTGCCGCTGCTACCACCGGCTTGGCGTGATAGGCCACACCAAGTCCCGCTTTCTGGATCATCGCCAGATCGTTGGCGCCGTCACCCACCGCGAGCGTTTCTGCGAAGTCGATCTTCAAGGCGTCGACCGCTTCTTCCAGCGCCTTCAACTTGGCTTCGCGGCCCAGAATGGGGGTAGAGACTTCGCCGGTCAGCGCCACGCCGTCATCCAGCAAAGTGTTGCCGCGCTCGGCATGAAAGCCCGCCGCTTCCGCCACGCGCCGGGTGAAATAGCCGAAACCGCCTGATACGAGCATGGTGTGGGCGCCATGGGCGCGCATGGTCGCCAGCAGCGATTTGGCGCCGGGATTGAGCCGCACCCGCTCGGCATAGGTGCGTTCCAGCGCGTCCAGCTTCAGGCCCTTGAGCATGCCGACGCGCTCGCGCAGCGCCGCCTCGAACTCCAGCTCGCCGCGCATGGCGCGTTCGGTGATGGCCGCGATCTGCGGCTTGAGACCGGCCATGTCCGCCAGTTCGTCCAGGCACTCGACATTGATGATGGTGGAATCCATGTCGGCCAGCAGCAGTTTCTTGCGGCGGTGGGCGGTGGAGACCAGGTTGATGTCCAGGCCGAAACCCTCGGTGCGCTGGCGCGCTTCCGCCAACGCCGCCACATCATTCGCCACGGGCAGATCAAAGGCATGGCCGGGCGACAGGATTTTCGCCGGGCCATTGTCCAGCCCGCGGAATATATCCGGCGCGGCGCCCTTGCCGATGACATTCAGAACAAACATTGTGCCGGCCATGACTTTAATTTGGGTCATCATCCGATGACGGGTGACGCCGTCCTTATTGCAGGGCCCACCGCGAGCGGCAAGTCGGCCGCCGCGCTGGAACTGGCTGAGGAAATCGGCGGCGTGGTAATCAACGCCGATTCCATGCAGGTCTATCGCGAAGCGCCCATCCTGACGGCGCAACCCTCCGATGCCGACAAGGCGCGGGTGCCGCACCTGCTCTACGGCCATGTCAGCGCGCGCGAAGTCTATTCGGTGGGCCGTTGGCGCGACGATGCGGCAACGGCGGTTGCCCAAGCAAAAGCGATGAACCGCACGCCCATCTTCGTCGGCGGCACCGGCATGTATTTCATGGCCCTGACCGAAGGGCTGGCCGACATTCCGCCCACGCCGCCGGAAATCCGCGATGCCGCGCGCGCCTTGCTGGACGATATCGGCGTGGAAGCGCTGCACGCCCAGCTCACCGACCGCGATCCGGTGACGGCATCGAAACTGCGCCCGTCCGATCCACAGCGCGTGCTGCGCGCCTTTGAAGTATTCGAGGCCACGGGCCGCCCGCTGGCGCAATGGCAGGACGCGCCCACCGCGCCGCTGCTGAAAGACGCGAAGCTTGCCGCCTTTGTGCTGGACCCGCCGCGGCCTGAATTGCGCGCCCGCATCGCCGCGCGTTTCGAAGCCATGCTGGACGTTGGAGGGCTGGACGAAGCCCGCGCGCTGGAAGGCCTGGACCCCGCCTTGCCGGCCGCCAAGCTGCTGGGCCTGCGGCCGCTTCAGGCCCTGGCGGCTGGAACCCTGACCCGGGCGGAGGCGCTGGATGGGGCCATCACCGCCACCCGCCAATTCGCCAAGCGCCAGATGACGTGGTTTCGTCACCGTATGCCACATTATATCTGGTTTGACCCACTTGTTAGCAATTTAATTACACAATACAGGCAGAATTCTGCGTGAAATTGCTTGACGCCGCATCGCACCATCTTTAGGTTCCCGCGCCATGATGAATTTGCTCGTACTTATCCGGCCGCTGGCCCACCGAAGCTGACGCTTCGGGGATGGGCATAGCGGCCATGCGGACAAGGGGCGGAGACGCCCCTTTATCTTTGGTGCGGTTACGAGCATTGCAGGACTGAGAGACGGGACGATGGACAAGGACGATACGCTGACAGCGGCCCAAGCCGCCGAGACCATGACGGGCGCGCAGATGGTCATCCGCGCCCTCAAGGATCAGGGCGTCACCCATATCTTTGGTTATCCCGGCGGCGCGGTGCTGCCGATCTATGACGCGCTCTTCAAGGTCGAAGGCATCGAGCATGTGCTGGTGCGCCACGAACAGGGCGCCGTCCATGCCGCCGAAGGCTATGCCCGCTCCACCGGCAAGCCCGGCGTGGTGCTGGTCACCTCCGGTCCCGGCGCCACCAATGCCGTCACCGGCCTGACCGACGCGCTGATGGATTCCATTCCCCTGATCGTGCTGACCGGCCAGGTGCCGACGCATCTGATCGGTACCGACGCCTTCCAGGAATGCGACACGGTCGGCATCACCCGGCCCTGCACCAAGCACAACTGGCTGGTGAAGGACGTCAACGACCTGTCGCGCGTGCTGCATGAGGCGTTCGAGATCGCGACCACGGGGCGTCCCGGCCCGGTGGTGGTCGATATTCCCAAGGACGTCCAGTTCCAGAACGGCGCCTATCACGGGCCCCAGGCCATCCATCACCGCACCTACAAGCCGCGCACCGATCCCGACCTGTCGGCGATCGTGAAGGCGGTGGAGATGATGGCGGCGGCGAAGAAGCCGATCTTCTATACCGGCGGCGGCCTGATCAATTCCGGCCCCGAAGCGTCCAAGCTGCTGCGCGAACTGGTGGACCTGACCGGCTTTCCCGTCACCTCGACCCTGATGGGCCTGGGCGCCTTTCCGGCGGCGCGTCCCGAATGGCTGGGCATGCTGGGTATGCACGGCACCTGGGAAGCCAATCACGCCATGCATGATTGCGACCTGATGATCTGCCTGGGCGCGCGGTTCGACGACCGCGTCACCGGCAAGGTCAGCTCTTTCTCGCCGGGATCGAAAAAGATCCACCTGGATATCGATGCCTCGCAGATCAACAAGATCGTGCGCGTGGACCTGCCCATCGTGGCGGATGCCGCCAAGGCGCTGCGCGAGATGATCCGTTTCTGGAAGACCCAGAAGCACACGGTCCAGGCCGATGCGCTGAAGGGCTGGTGGAAGCAGATCGATCAGTGGCGGACCAAGAAGTCCCTGAACTACCGCAACTCGGACAGCATCATCAAGCCGCAATATGCCATCGACCGGCTGTATGAACTGACCAAGCACCGCAAGGATGTCTTCATCACCACCGAAGTCGGCCAGCACCAGATGTGGGCGGCGCAGCGTTTCCATTTCCAGGAACCCAACCGCTGGATGACGTCCGGTGGTCTGGGCACCATGGGCTATGGCCTGCCGGCGGCGGTGGGCGTGCAGATGGCGCATCCCGGCGCGCTGGTGATCGACATCGCCGGCGAAGCGTCGGTGCAGATGACCATGCAGGAAATGTCCACAGCGGTTCAGTACAATTTGCCGATCAAGATATTCATCCTGAACAACGAATATATGGGCATGGTGCGCCAGTGGCAGGAAATCCTGCATGGCGGGCGCTATTCGCACTCCTATTCCGAGGCGCTGCCGGACTTCGTCAAGATGGCGGATGCGTTCGGCTGCGTCGGCCTGCGCGCCGACAAGCCGTCCGAGCTGGATGGCAAGATCCAGGAAATGCTGGCGGTGAACAAGCCGGTGCTGTTCGACGTGCGCGTCGATCCGGCCGAGAATTGCTATCCCATGATCCCCTCGGGCGCGGCGCATAACGAAATGCTGCTGTCGCCCGATGACGGCGGCCAGATCAGCGACGCCGGAAAGATGCTGGTCTGAGATGCATGATACCAAAGTGAAACTGGCTGACGACATCGAGCGTCACACCCTGACCGTGCTGGTCGACAACGAGGCCGGCGTGTTGGCGCGTGTGGTCGGGCTGTTCTCCGGCCGCGGCTACAATATTGAAAGCCTGACGGTGGCCGAGGTCGACGCCATGGCGCGCACCAGCCGCATCACCATCGTCACGAGCGGTACGCCGGCGGTGATCGAGCAGATCGAAACCCAGCTGCGCCGCCTGGTGCCGACCCACAAGGTCACCAACTGGACGAGCGCCAAGGCCGGGATCGAGCGCGAAATGGCGCTGGTCAAGGTGGCGGGCACCGGCGAAAAGCGGGTGGAAGCGCTACGCATGGCCGATGCCTTCCGCGCCCGGCCGGTGGACACCACCCATGCCAGCTTTGTGTTCGAAATCACCGGCGCCCCGTCCAAGATCGACAGTTTCGTCGATCTGATGCGGCCGCTGGGCCTTGTCGAAATCTCCCGTACCGGTGTTGCCGCGATTTCTCGCGGTCCGGACGCGATGTAGTCAACCTCAATCTTAAAACCTCCAGGAGTGGACTGATGCGCGTTTATTATGATCGGGATGCCGATCTCAATCTGATCAAGAACAAGAAGGTCGCAGTCATCGGCTTCGGCTCCCAGGGTCATGCCCATGCCCAGAACATGCGCGACAGCGGCGTCAAGGATCTGGTGATCGCGGTGCGTCCCGGCGCGTCGGCCAAGAAGGCGGAAGCCGCCGGCTTCAAGGTGATGGGCGTCGCCGACGCCGCCAAGTGGGCGGATGTGATGATGATGGCCACCCCGGACGAGCTGCAGGCCGATATCTACAAGGACGACTTGGCCCGGAACATGAAGCAGGGTGCGGCCTTGCTGTTCGCCCACGGCTTCAACGTGCATTTCAAGCTGATCGAACCGCGTCCCGACCTGGACGTGCTGATGGTCGCGCCCAAGGGCCCCGGCCACACGGTGCGCGGCGAATATCTCAAGGGCGGCGGCGTGCCGTGTCTCATCGCCGTCCACCAGGACGCGTCCGGCAACGCCCATGACCTGGGCCTGTCTTATGCGTCGGCCATCGGCGGCGGCCGCGCCGGCATCATCGAGACCAACTTCAAGGAAGAATGCGAAACCGACCTGTTCGGCGAGCAAGTCGTGTTGTGCGGCGGGTTGGTCGAACTGATCCGCGGCGGTTTCGAGACCCTGGTGGAAGCCGGCTATGCCCCGGAAATGGCCTATTTCGAATGCCTGCACGAAGTGAAGCTGATCGTGGACCTGATCTATGAAGGCGGCATCGCCAACATGAATTACTCCATCAGCAACACCGCCGAGTATGGCGAATACGTCACCGGCCCGCGCATCATCACCGCGGAAACCAAGGCCGAGATGAAGCGCGTGCTGACCGATATCCAGCAGGGCAAGTTCGCCCGTGACTGGGTGCTGGAGAACAAGGCCGGCCAGGCCAGCTTCAAGGCCACCCGCGCCCTGGGCGATGCCCACCAGATCGAGGAAGTCGGCGCGAAACTGCGCGCCATGATGCCCTGGATTGCGAAAAACAAGCTGGTGGATACCGCCAAGAACTGATTTTCTTTCCCCACCGGGAAAAGAAACGCAAAAGGCCCGGCGCCCAGCCGGGTCTTTTTTGTTGGGACCAAGACATGACCGCACGCCCGCCCATCCCCGATCCGCCTTACACCGGCGGCTGCCTGTGCGGCGCGCTGCGCTGGCGGCTGGAGGAGCGGCCGCTGGCGATCAATGCTTGTCATTGCACCGACTGCAAGAAACTGACGGGCGCCACCAACCTGTTGATGCTGGTGGCCAAGCGCGATGCCTTTGAGGCCGAAGGCGCCGGGGATGTCTTCCGCAAGGAAGCCGACTCGGGACGCGAGATCGACATCGTGCGCTGCGCCGAGTGCGGCACGCGGCTGTGGCACGAACCGCTGGCCTCGCCCGCGCTGGTCTTCATCGCCGCGGGCACGCTGGATGACCCCAGCTGGGCGATCCCGACCTCGCATATCTGGATCGGAAAAGCCTCGCCCGGCGTGGTGATGCAGGACGATGCAGTCCAGATCGAAGGCCAGCCGTCCGACCGCCAGACCCTGATGGACGCTTTCACCAAGGTATATGGCCCATGAGTTTGGGAACACCGCTGTCGCCGGCCGCCGTGAAGGTGATGCTGCTGGGCTCAGGCGAACTGGGCAAGGAAGTGATCATCGAACTGCAGCGCCTGGGTGTGGAAACCATCGCGGTGGATCGCTATGCTGGCGCGCCCGCCGCCCAGGTCGCCCACCGCGCCCATGTCATCGACATGACCGACGCCAAGGCGCTGCGCGCCATCGTGGAACAGGAACGTCCGCATTTCCTGGTGCCGGAGATCGAAGCGCTGGCCACCGACGAACTGGTGCGGGTCGAGGCGGATGGCCTCTGCACCGTCATTCCCACCGCGCGGGCCGCCCATATCACCATGAACCGCGAACGCATCCGGGTTCTGGCGGCCGAAGAACTTGGGCTGCCGGTTTCGCCCTACGCTTTCGCATCGTCATTGGAGGAATTGCAGGCGGCCTGCGACCGCATCGGCTATCCCAGCTTCGTCAAGCCGGTGATGTCGTCGTCAGGCAAAGGCCAGTCCAAGTTGAAATCGGCGGCGGACGTTCCCGCGGCCTGGGAAAAGGCGCTGAGCGCCGGACGGGTGCGCGAGGCCCGCGTCATCGTCGAAGGCGAGATCCGGTTCGATTTCGAGATCACCCAGCTGACGGTGCGGGCCAGGGACGGCACGCACTTCTGCGCCCCCATCGGCCACGTCCAGAAAGACGGCGACTATGTCGAAAGCTGGCAGCCCCAGGCGATGAGCGCGAAGGCGCTGGAACGGACGCGCGACATGGCGGGCAAGGTCACCGGCGCGCTGGGCGGGCTGGGCATCTTCGGCGTCGAGCTGTTCGTGAGGGGCGACGAAGTATGGTTCTCGGAAATTTCGCCCCGCCCGCACGACACCGGGCTGGTGACCCTGGTCAGTCAGTTGCAGTCGGAATTCGCCTTGCATGTCCGGGCAATTTTGGGGCTGCCGGTGAATATTGAAATGGCCTCGCCCGGCGCGTCAGCCGTGATCTATGGCGGCGCAGATGCCAAGGCAATGACGTTCGACGGCGTGGACGAGGCGCTCCAGGTGCCGGGCAGCGAACTGCGCCTGTTCGGCAAGCCGGAGTCTTTTGTGAAGCGCCGCATGGGCGTGGCGCTGGCGCGCGGTGAAGACACCGACCAAGCCCGCGCCCGCGCCAAGCAGGCAGCGGCGCAGGTGAGGCCCAGAGCGGTCTAAGTCGGGTTTTCCAGAGAGAACGCCGCGGCATCGTCGTCGTAGCTGAACAGCTCGCCGAAGCGCGCCCAGGACACCACCGTCTTCAAGGTCTCTTCCGCCGCATCCTCGGGCATATGGTCTTCCAGCTCGTCCAGGAAGCGGGTCTTGGGCGCCGAATGGCTCTTGCGCTCGTCCAGGACTTTCCGGATATGGGCGGCCAGCGGCACATGGTTTTGCAGCGCGCGGGAGAAGATTTCCTTGCGCTCGTTCAATTCGCCGTCGGCGAAACGCTTGCCCATATGGGTCAGCTTGATGTCGCCGCCTTCCACTTCCGCCAGCCGCAGCAGCTGCATGGCTTCGGCCACCGGAAACAGTTCGTCCACTTCCAGTTCCTGTTCATAGGCGATGTCGGGCAAGTCGGCCTTGCCGTTATAGGGCGCGGCCGACAAGGCTTCGATCAGGCCGGAAATCTGGTTGGGCGAGACATGGCTTAGCGCCATCTCGATGGCGGCGGCGCCCACCTTCTCGCGCATGCGCTCCACACGCCGCGCCGTCATTTCGACATAGATCTGATCGACATAGTTTTCGAACTCGCGGCTGGTACGATCGCGCGGCTGGGGCAGGGTGATGCGAATATCGGAGGTGATCTTGGCCGGGTTGGACGAGAACAGCAGCACCCGGTCGCACATCAGCACCGCTTCCTCGATATTATGGGTGACCAGCATGATGCCCTTGATGGGCAGCTTGCGGCCGGCCCACAGTTCGATCAGGTCGGTGCGCAGGTTTTCCGCCGTCAGCACGTCCAGGGCGCTGAACGGCTCGTCCATCAGAAGGATGTTGGGATTGACCACCAGGGCGCGGGCAAAGCCCACGCGCTGGCGCATGCCGCCGGACAATTCGCGCGGATAGGCGCTCTCGTAACCGTCCAGGCCGATCAGGTCGATGGCGGCCAGGGCGCGGCTGCGCACTTCGGCGTCGGGCAGACCTAGCGCTTCCAGCCCCAATTGCACATTTTCCAGCACCGTCATCCAGGGAAACAGGGCAAAGCCCTGGAACACCATGGCGACGCCCTGTGCGGGTCCTTCGATGGGCGCGCCCATATAGGTCAGGCTGCCGCCTTGCGGCCGCGCCAGGCCCGCGATCAGCCGCAGCAAGGTGGACTTGCCCGAGCCGGAACGGCCCAAAAGGCCCACGATCTCGCCTTCCTTCAGGGTGAAGTTGACGTCGTCGAGCACCAGCAATTCCTCGCCGCCGCCGCGGGGGAAGGAACGTCTGACATTGCGCACTTCCAGAAGCTCGGTCATCTCAAACCAGACGATACTTGCGTTCCGCCAGCCAATAAAGCGGCTGCCAGAACAGGCGGTTCACCACAACGACGAAGAAGGCCATCACCGCCATGCCCAGCACGACATGGGGGAAATCGCCGGAAACCGTGGCTTCGGTGATATAGGCACCCAATCCATCGGCGCGCAAAGTGGTGTTGCCCCAATTGGCGATTTCGGCCAGCACGCTGGCGTTCCAGGCCCCGCC
>CANCMM010000042.1:0-9395 GCA_947379335.1 Alphaproteobacteria bacterium
AGCGTGCCCGAGGTCGAAGCCGACATCACCGACTGGCCGATCCGGTAGAGCGACTGGTCGGAGATACTCTTGTCGAGGCGGCCCGGCGCGATGTAGTTGAGCGCGGCCTGCGTAACCGTGCCTTCGCCGAACAGGTTCAGCGGCACGCAGCCGGCCATCAAGCCGCCGGGCTGAATGACCTGAAAGCCGTTTGCGTTAGTGGTCGTACCCCAAGAGGTTGAGCTCAGGGCCGATCGGCAGGCAGTGTCGCCCACCTGCGGAACATGGGCGCCCTTCGCCGTCAGCGCCGCTGTGACCTGCGACGCCAGCAGCGCATTGCCGTTGCCCAGCGAGTCCTTGCCGGTCGCCGTCACCGTTACCGCATCGATGGCATTGGAAAAGTTCTGGTTGTAGGTGTTAAAGGGCGCGAACTGCCGCTCGCGCACCGAAGTGTTCTGGGCATAAGCGTTCCATGACCATTCCTCGCCCCACAGCTTGTAGCCGCCGGTCAAGGTGAACACGCCGCGCATCAACTGGCGGTAATTCTGGATGTAGTTCTGGCCGATCGCCTTTTCGTAAGCCTTCAGGCCGTTATTGGTGGTCACATCGGCGACCGTCAGGTTCTGGTTGGCGGCGGTGCCCAGGGTGATGCTGGGAATGGCGCCCGCAATCATCTGCTGGCGGATCGATGCCGGCAGGAAGGGATTGTCGATGCCGATGGTCTGCTGGCTCTGACGGCCGTTGTTGGCCTGGTTCTGTTCGGCGTTATAGCCATAGTTCAGCATCACCGAGGCGCTGATGGCATCGGTCAGCCTGAAGCTGGTGTAGCTGAACAGCGTATAGTTGTGATACGGCACGGCGGTCAGCGGCGGGTTGGTGATGTTGCTGAACTGGTTGGCCGAACACTGGATGCAGTTGCTGCCCGACGAGATGCCGTAATTGAACGGCACCACCTGGGCGTTCGGTCCCACGAACTGGTTGCCCTTCAAGAAGTTGGCAGCGACCCCGCCACCGGCGCCAAGGCCCGCATAGTTCTGCCCCAGCAAACCAATGTTGGCGATATTGGTCGCCAAAGCGGCGCCGGTGGTGGCGGGACTGGCGGTAATCAGGCCGCCGTTGGTGAAGGAAGTGCTGTAGGCGCCGCCGTTGGTATGGCACAGGGTAGGCCCGGTCCTGCCCAGCAACCCGCAGGGATACAGCGTGGAGTTGGCGTTGTTGTACCAGGGGCGGTTCCAGTTCATCACGGTATTCGGGCTCATGGTATAGCTGGCCGCGAATTCGGTGTGGCCGCGGCCGCCCAGGAAGTCGGTGCCCGCGGTCACTTCACCCTTGTAGCTCATATGGTCATCGTACGAACTGTTGCCGTAGGTCAAGTTGGCCTTGAAGCCGCTATAGTGCTTGTTGATCACCAGATTGACCACGCCGGCCATGGCGTCGGAGCCCCAGATCGCCGAAGCGCCGCCGGTCACCACGTCCACGCGTTCGATAATGCTTGTGGGGATGGTCGAAAGATCGACGCCGCCGATGGCCGGCGGAGCGGAAGCGTTGGGGTTCGAGGTGGCGACACGCTGGCCGTCGAACAAGACCAGGGTACGCACCACGCCCAGGCTGCGCAGGTTGACGGTGTCGAGACCGGCATCGCCCTGGGAGGCGTTGCCGGAGTGGGAGCCGTTGCTAGGGGAGTCGGAGATGCCCATCGACGGCAGTTCGCGGATAGCGTCGCCGATAGAAACCTTGGCGTCGCGGTTGAGGGTTTCGACGCCGATCACCGTGACCGGGGTGGGTTGGGAATAACCCTCCACCTGAATGCGGGAGGCGGAAACCGTCACGCTTTCGGTTTGTGGTGCGGCTTGCTGGGCCGTGGCGGTTGACGATGTCGCGGCCACCATGGCGGCAACCGAGCCGCCAAGCATGAGATTCCTGCACAGATTTTCCATGAATTCCCCCAGCTAAGTTAGTTGATTACGCGACGCGCCTCCCGGCCATGAACTTGCAATGTTACCGTTATCTCGCCGCTGATTACATTCACCGTCAAGGGAGTTTGCCAATTTTGCGGACAGGTCAGCGGCAGTCCCCACCATCGCCGCGCGAAGCCTGGGAGGAATTTTTGTACTGACAGTTTGTCGAGTTCGGCGTTGCACACGCGCGAATGCCGCCGCAGCCTTGATGCATTTCTTCAGGAAGATCGCGGCGTGTTTGCCAGCTTACGGCCAGTGCGGCCATACAGGGCTATTGCGTTGCGGTAGAAAAAATTTCTGCACCGCAATGAACTTCTCGGAATCGGCGCGACGTGCCATTCTTCTTTGGAATTCTGGCGGCTGTTGCAGCCAAGACGCTGCGCCGCGAGTGTATACAGCCCCAAAATCCGCGGGTTGGGAGGAAGAAGATGCGAATCTGGCCGGCCGCCTTTGCCCTTGCGCTTTTTGCCGGCCTTCCTTGCGCGGCCCAGCAGGATCATGCCGACATCGCGGTGGCGCAGATCGACGATCTGGGAACGCCCTTCGCGTTGAAAGCAAACCTGTATTTGCCGGGCGCAGCCACATCCGCGCCCCTGCTGCTCTACATCCACGGCAAGGGCGGCTCCTATAATGACCCGCGCGATATGGTGGTGCAGCGCGTGCTGGCGGCCATGCGCGCGCGCGGGATCGCGGTGGCGCGCATCGACTATCGCCGCAGCGGGCGCATGCCGCAGATGCTGTTCGACACCAAGGCCTATATACGCTTCTTCCGGGCGCATGCGCGCCAGTACCATATTGACCCCGCGCGCATCGGCATCTGGGGCGTGTCGCGGGGCGGCAACCTGGCCGCCATGCTGGCGGTGACGGGCGATGTCAAAGCGCTGGAAGGCGATGTCGGCGGCAATGCCGGCCAATCCAGCATGTTGCAGGCTTCGGTGATTGAATCGCCCCTCACCGACATGTTCCTCAGCAGCGACGAGAAGGCCGCCTCCATGTTCGGCGATTATCTGGGAACCAATGACCAGGATTCCCGCGCCATCGTCGCGGCGTATCGCAAGCACGATATGGCCAGCCCCCATTGGAAGAACGTGGAACGGATCCAGCAGGTCAATCCACTGAATTACGTCGCCAGCAATTCGCCGCCGGCGCTGATCGCCTGCGGCGGGCTCGACCCCAGCAATGTCGTGCTCAACTGCACGGCGATGTTCGACAAGTATATCGAAAAAGGCGCGCCGGCGTCCTATTACGCCCTTTCCACCGGCACCCATGTGCGCGTCGGCGCAGACATTGAAAAAGCCTGTGCCGACTGGCTTGCAGAGCGTCTCGCGGTCAATCCGGCGCCGATATTTCCGGAAGAACCGCGCAAGCCATGATACCGAATGTCCAGCAATCCCTTGCCCTGGGCTGGCAGTTGCTGCAGGCCGGAAACACCGCTGCCGCCGACGAAGTTGTGCGGCCGCTGATCGCCTTGCGGATCAGCGATGAGCTGGTGCCGCTGGTGGGCGCGATCCGCCTGCAGCAGGGACAGTTTGCCGAGGCTGCGTCCCTGTTCGAGCGGGGACGCGCGCTCAACCCCCGCCTGGGGCGCTTTGCATTTTTCCATGGCACCGCCCTGGCCAGCATGGGGCAGTTCGAACAAGCCGTGTCGGCCTTCCTCGCGGCCATCAAGACAGAACCCAACGCGGCAGACGCCTATTTGTCGCTGGGCATGGCACAGCGAAAGCTCGGCCGGCCCGAAGACGCGCAAGCCACCTACCGCAAGCTGCTGCGCGTCCACCCCGAACATGTCGACGGCTATATCGCCTTGGGTTCGGTGCTGGCCGAGACTGGACAGATGGCGGAAGCCGAAGCGCCGCTGCGCAAGGCGCTGTCCCATGCGCGGGGCCCCAAGCTGGAGGCCGCCATCCACAACAACCTGTCGATCGTTTTGGGCAGTCAGAACAAGCATGCCGATGCGCTGGAAAGCCTGGAACGCACCCAAGCGCTGGCGCCGGAATTGCCCAATCTGGACAATCGCCGCATCGACATCCTGCACCAGCTCGGCCGGTTCGATGATTGCGTGGTGCTGTACGAGCGCTTGTTGGCGCGCAACCCGGCCGATGCCGAGATGCACCGTGCCTATAACAGTCTGCTCTATCGCCTGGGTCGCAAAGACCAATATCTGACCTCTTACGACTGGGCGCCACAGACCCGCGAAATCCTCCTGGGCAAGGCCGGCATGCTGGCGCTGCAAAAACGCGGGTCCGAAGCGGAACAGATCTACAACGGCCTGCTCACACGTGATCCGCTGGATGCCGCGGCATCAGCGGGATGGGCGGGCAGCCTGTCCCTGATGGGCCGGCATGGAGAAGCCGTGGCCGCCTTCGAGACCGTCCTCAGCCGCCGCGGCGCTAACATTGGCGCCTTCAGCGGCGCGGCGGCGGCGGCGCTGATGGCGGGCGATCCGCAAAAAGCCGAAAGCTTTTGCCAGGCCGGCCTGCGCCAGGCGCCGCATGACCAATCGTGCCTGGCCATGCTGGGCACGGCTTGGCGGCTGCAAGGCAACGAGCAGGACGAACATTTGAACGGCTATGACAGCCTGGTCCGCGTCTTTGATTTGGAGCCGCCGGAAGGCTTTTCCAGCATGACGGATTTCAATGCCGAACTGGGCGGCGAATTGGAGCGCCTGCATCCCAAAACCAAAGCCTATCTGGAACAGTCGCTGCATGGCGGCAGCCAGACCGAAGGTTATCTGTTTGGCGCCGGGCATGTGCTGGTGGAAAAACTGCGCCCCCGCATCGAAGAAGCCCTGTCCGCCTATATCGCCGGCCTTGCACCGGACGAGCGGCATCCCTTCCTGTCGCGGCGCAAGAACAGTTTTCGCTTTGCCGGCGCCTGGTCTTCGCTGATGCGCGAGCAAGGATTCCATGTGAACCATCTGCATCCGCAGGGCTGGGTAAGTTCCTGCTACTACGTCACCGTACCGGAGGTGGCGAAGGACCAGGACACTAGGCAGGGATGGATCAAGTTCGGCGAACCGGAACTGGATGTGGCGCTGAATGACCCCATCCGCCGCGCCGTGCAGCCCGTGCCCGGACGGCTGGTCCTGTTTCCCTCATATATGTGGCACGGGACTATCCCGTTCCGCGAGCCATCTATTCGCACCACGATCGCGTTCGACGCGGTGCCGCTCTAAGGATGCAGACACCCGCCTTTTGCGTTTGCGAAATATGCCCAAGGCGTTGCTTTGACACACAAGTATCCTCACACTCTGGCAAGGCTGGCATCCGGCCGATGAGAGGCAAGATGAACGGTAGAAAAGCAGTATTGATATGCGGCATCGCGATCTCCGCGGCGGTGCCGGTGCAAGCTGACACGCGCGACGATGTGTTGGCCGGCGCCGCCCGCTGCGGCGTGATCCATGACGACCGGATGTGGCTGGACTGCGTTTATGGCGCCCAGCAGCCGATGCGCGCCAAGCTGGGGCTCACCCCGGCTCCGGAATCGCAGCAGCGCCTGGTGCCTGGTGGGAATGTCGCGCCGCCGCCCTCGCCGTTACAGCCGCGGGTGGCAACCGCTCCTGCCCGGCCGCGCAAGAAACCCGGCTTCTTCGAAAGCTTCCTGGCCAGCACGCCCGACTCAGCAGCCATACGCATGACCTCCTACCGCTATGAGAAGGGCGGCTTTATCGTGGAGCTGGAGAATGGCCAGGAATGGCGCCAGGCCGAAATGGTAGGCGGCACCTCAAACTGGGACCGCAATGCGTCGACTTATCATGTGCTGATCAGTGATGGCGCTTTCGGCACCCACAAACTGCGCACAACCGACAATCCGCGCACCTTCCGGGTCGAACGCGTCCGCTAGTTGCGGTCCAAGCCCGGAGATTTTTTATCCGATGGGGTGTCGTCGGTGGCCACCTGTTGCTTGGCCTCCGGTTCAGCCTTGCGAACTTCCGGCGCAATGATCCGGGTGGCGATGGCGTGCAGGAAGCGCTTGCGCTCGGTCATCGCCTTGTCACCGCCCGGATAGGGCGGCTGGTTCACGGCCAGCGCGGTTGGGGGATCAACGACAAAAGCGGGGCGGGCCGTAAACTGGAAGGCCGCGGATATCGCGGTGTTGCGGCCCGTCCTGGGGTCAGGCAGGGCGTCGGCATTGCGCTTGAGCGCGTAGTACATCGCGATCTGGTTCTGGTGATAATAGGTTTCCCGCGTCGCGCCGCCCGACGGCATGTTGAACGTGTCGCGGGCATAAACCTCGCGCCAGTCCCGGTAGCCACCCAGCAGGCCGGACAGGCCGCCATCTCTCTCCAGGACCAGGCGCACCCGCCCCTTCTGGAACAGAACCTCGCCGCGATTGGTTTCGCCCCAGGAAAAAGCCGGCAGACGCAGGTCAGCCTGACCGGTTTCCAGCACGCCGTCGCGAATCCGAGCCTTGAGCCGAGTATACTGTTCGCTCCTTGCCATCCGGAACGAAACATCCCGGATCAGATTGCCAGCCGCATCCTTGACGACATGGTCTGGTGAGTAACCCACCTCGAACATCACATTGTCGTCATTCATGGGATCGCCGCTACCCGACAGGCGGATGACCATGGTATAAAGCCCGTCCAGCATCTTGTCGTTTGCGCGCTGGCTGAGATAAGCGTGATACGGCATGCCGCGATAGGACATGATGCAGCCCCAGGCGCGGTAAAACGCATTGTCTATTCCGCGCTCACCGGACGGACTGGTGAATCCGCCAGTCTTGACGTTGCCGTCCAGGTTGAAACCCTCGGCGACCCGGCCCGTCACCTGCTGCATGCCCGGATCGGGCGCGGTGAAGGGATTGATGTAGGAATCGATGTCGCGCCGGAAGCCACGATGCTGCATGGCCGGCGAGATGACTTTCTCGCCTTCGCCGCCGGCCGATACGGGCAAGGTCAGCTTTTCAACTTCTTCGTTCGTTCGCCAGCTGGTCTTGAGGACCGCCTTGTAGTCCAGGATGGGAATGGTCCCCCCGGGACAGTCCGAGCCCGGCTTTTCGGAACCATCCCGCCCGCCATAGCGAAAAGCAGGCTCGTAATTGTCCACCACAAAGCCCCGTACCCATGGCGCTGCGACGACCGGGCAGATGGTCATGGCCAGCAGAAGCGCGGCCAGGGCGGATGGTTTCAACGGGATCAATTCCAAGCGAATGTCCTTCACGCGATACCGGCATCATATCGCATCCCGCTGTGCCTGTATTCCTTGCGGATTTGCTGCGGCGCACAAACAGCGCCCAACTGGATCGCGTTGGTCAGGCGCTGGCATTGGCCTATATTCGACTTCTTCCTGGCGCTACTTATTCAACGGATGGCTATGCGACGAAGCACTAGGACGCTGACCATCTTGACCGGTCTATGCCTTGCCGCGACGGGAGCCTTCGCGGCCAAGCCTTCTTATCTTGCCAGCCTGCGAAGGCTGAATGAGAGCCAGTATCGCAACTCCATCGCAGACATTTTCGGTCCCGGTATCGTAGTGCAAGGCAAGTTCGAGCCGGATCGCCGGATAGGCGGACTTCTGGCATCGAGCGGTACAACCCTTTCGATCACCCCGGCAGGTTTTGAGGCCTATGCAAAGATGGCCGACGGCATCGCCCGACAGGTGGTGGATGAGAAAAATCGCGGCCGGCTGATTGGCTGCACGCCCCAATCGGTCGCCGTGCCCGATCATGCCTGCGCCAGCCAGGTGCTGGACCATTACGGCACCCTCCTGTTCCGCCGCCCCTTGTCCCCGGAGGAATTGAAAAAACGCGCCGATGCGGCCGACGCCGCGACCCGGCTGTCGGGCAGTTTCTACACCGGCATCAGGTACAGCCTGACCACCCTGCTCTCCGCGCCGGATTTTCTGTTCCGCGTCGAGATGGCGGTGCCAAGGGGCGCCGACTACACGCTGGATGGCTATGGCCGTGCGGCCCGGCTGAGCTACATGCTTTGGGATTCAACCCCGGATGCGGCGCTACTCGAAGCCGCGCGCTCGGGCCTTCTCGACACCGAGGCCGGCGTAAAGGCCCAGGCCGCGCGCCTGATGGCTTCGCCCCGGCTGGAAACCGGGATGCGGGCCTTCTTCAGTGATTTCCTGCAGCTCGATACGTTGGGCGCGATCACCAAGGATCCCACCATCTATCCCAAATACGGCGATGAAATTTCCGAGTCCGCCCGGGAGGAGACATTGCGCACCGCGATCGATCTGACATTGAAAAAAAACGGCGATTTCCGGGAATTATTCACCACGCGGAACACGTTCATCAACCGCTCGCTCGCCTGGGTATACGATGTGCCCTACAATCTGAACGGCGATTGGATGGCCTATTCGTTTCCCGCGGATTCGGGACGAAGCGGCATTCTCACCCAGGTCTCAATGCTGAGCATGTTTTCCCATCCCGGACGCAGCTCCCCCACCAAACGCGGCGTTGCGCTGATGGACATCTTCCTGTGCGAGCCCACGCCGGCGCCGCCGGCGAATGTTGATTTCTCCATCGTCAATGACACAAACAATCCCACGCTTCGCACCGTGCGCGACCGCCTGCTGGCGCATGCCACCACGCCGACCTGCGCCTCTTGCCACACCCATAGCGACCCGATTGGGCTGTCGCTGGAACAGTTCGACAGCATCGGCGAACATCGCTTGAAAGAAGGTGGCCGTGACATCGACGCCTCCGCCACCATTGGCGGCAAGCAGTTTTCAGGCGGCGCCGGCCTGGGCCAGTACCTGCACGACAATCCCAGGGTGGCGGCGTGTTTTGTGCGCAAGCTCTATGCCTATGGCACCGGCGCCGGCAGCGAAGACCTTGACCGCGGCACTGTCCGCCCCTTTGGCGACACCTTCGTGGCCGCCGGGTACCGGGTCCAGCCGTTGCTGCAAGCCATCGTCACCAGTCCGCAATTCGTCGCCGCTCCGCCGCCTGCCCCCGCCAAGCTTTCCCTCAACACGCGGCCGTAAGGATGATCATGCGCCCGACACGCCGGTTCCTCTTGCGCGGAATGTTCCAGAGCTCGATCGCGGTCATGGCGCTGCCATTTCTGGACTGCTTTTTGGACAGCAGGGGAGCGGCCCTTGCGGCGACGGGACAGCCTGTTCCCACGCGTTTTGGCACCTTCTTCTGGGGTTGCGGACTAACCAGGGCGCTGTATCTGCCGCAATCCACCGGTCTCAATTATGACGATACGCCGCAATTGGCGTCGCTGAAGCCCTACAAGAACAAGCTCAACCTGCTTAGTGGCTTTCGCGCCTATGTCGACGACAAGCCCAATATCCAGCATTGGACGGGCAACGCCGCGATCACCACGGGGATCGCGCCCGCCAACGATACCCAGTTCGACGCCCAGACCATCGACCAGACGATTGCCACCGCCATCGGTCACGGGGCGCGTTTTCGCTCCATCGAGGTGGCCTGTTCTGGCAACAAGCGCGAGAGCTATTCCAGCCTTGGCGGCAGCAATATCAATCCGCCGGAAACCTC